>URXI01000018.1 GCA_900551775.1 uncultured Eubacterium sp.
GAGAAACGCCAGGGCAAAGACGAACAGCCCCAGCAGGACGGCCAGGATCACTGCGCTTCTCGTATATTTTCCAATGTGGTTTTTCTGCCATTCCAGTTTAATTAATTTTAACATGATCTATGCCTCCCCTGTCAACTTCAAGAAATAATCTTCCAATGTCTCCACATGCTGATGGATGGAGACCATCTCCACGTCGTTTGATAGCAATTCCTTGGCGATGTCCTGCGTCGTGACGCCCTGCTCATAAATGCGGAGCTTCATATCGTCAGCGATCTTGAAATTGCGCAGCCCCATCTTTTCGACCAGTACATAAGACGCCTTCTTCGTATCTTCTACGACGAGCTCGATAAAAGCGGTGTTCGTCGCTGCAATCTCTTTCATGGAGATCTCCTTCATCAGTTTTCCGTGATGGATCACGCCTACTGTATCAGCGATGCTTTCGATTTCTGACAGAAGATGGCTGGAGATCATAAAGGTCATGTTATATTCTGTGCAGAGCATCCGGAATAAATCCCTGATCTGCTTCATTCCCGCAGGGTCCAGTCCGTTGGTCGGCTCGTCGAGGATAACCAGCTCCGGTCTTGCCAGAACGGCTCTGGCGATGCCCAGGCGCTGCTTCATGCCCAGAGAGTAGCGTTTGACCGGCTTATCAGCCGCTTCCCCGAGGCCGAGCATTTCCAGCGCTTCCTCTACGCTGCCCTTGTTGTAATATCCCATGTACTCGCAGTGCAGCTTCAGATTTTCCCTTCCGCTCATGTGTTCATAAAATGTAGGAAACTCGATGATGCTCCCCATACGCTTCAGCACCTCATAGGAATTCGCTTCCAGCGGCTTTCCAAAGAGGATCACGGTTCCCTCTGTCGGCTTCCAAAGATTGGTGATCATCTTCATCACCGTGGTCTTTCCTGCTCCATTAGGTCCCAGAAATCCATAAATCTCACCCTTTTTTACGTGGATATTCACATCTCTGACCAATTCTTTTCCATCTATTTCTTTGCTTAGATGCTCTGTCTGTAAAATATAAGACATTTTGTCTCCTTTCTTTGTGAACACCTGGTAATCGGTGTCTCTACAAAGTATTATAGGGAAATAGATTTTCAAAACTGTTGACCAATTCTTACGAATTTCTTTCGCAGGAAATTTAATAGGTTATTTTTTTCAACTTTACAGTAAAGGTGGTTTTTACGCCTGGCGTGCTGTCCAAAAGCAGGTCGCCGCCTAACTGGACAGCCAGGTTCTTTGCTATGGTCAGCCCCAGGCCATTCCCCTGGATTTCCCGGTTTCTGGAATCCTCCATCGTATATAGCCGCTCAAAGACATTTGCGGCGAATTCCGGCGCAATGCCCTTGCCTTTGTCCACCACGTCGATATAGACAAAGCGCTGCTCCTGGCGCAGAAAAACGCCCAGATAGTTCCCTTCAAAGCCATAGCGGATCACGTTGGACAGCAGATTGTACAGGATTCTCTGCAGCGCATCCCGGTCCCCCTGCACGAAGACGGGCTTCTCTGGGATGAACAAATCCACCTGAAAGCCCTTCTGCTGCAGGATATCATAAAACTCCAGGACGTTCTCTCGTAGTACCTCGCTGATATCGACCTTGGAGAGTGCGATGTTCATATCGCCCGACTCCAGTTTTGCCAGCGTAAAGAACTGGTTGATCAGGTCCATGACCTGTCTCGCCTTTGCCTCCACTTTCTCCAATGTCTCATCCTCTGCGTTTTGAAGCCGCATGATCTCCAGATACCCCAAGATGACCGTCAGCGGCGTCTTGATATCGTGGGATATATTGGACAGCATCTTCTTGGACGCGATCTCCTGCCTTCTGAAATCCGCCTTGATCTTCTGGCGTTCCAGGAGCAGGCGGTTCATCTGCTCTGCCAGCTCCATCAAAACGGGGTTATCTGTAAAGACCATGATCTTCTCGTCGCTGTCCGTTTCTGCGATTTCCTCCAGCTTTTCGTTGATCTGCCGCAGCTTCGCCTGTATCCCACGGTTGAAGACGAACCGCTGGTACAGGACCACCAGGATCAGAAGCAGTATGACGACTGCCAAAAAGAATATGATCGTCTGCTCACTCATCTCTGCTCTCTCCTAACTTGTAACCGAAGCCCCAAACGGTGAGAATGTACTGCGGCTCGCGGGGGTTCTCCTCGATCTTGTTGCGCAGCCTGCTGATATGGACGTTCACCGCGTTCTCATCGCCAAAATAGGTGTCGTTCCACACCATGGAATAGATCTGCTCTTTCGTATAGACCTTCTTGGGATTCTGCAATAGCAGCTTCAGAATCTCAAATTCCTTTGCAGTAAGCTCTATCTTGTCCCCGTCCTTTGTCACGGAATAATCGCTGAGGTTCATGACCAGACAGCCTCTTGTAAGGACCTGCTGCGCTTCCGCACTTGCCGTGTACTGGGTATTCCTTCTGATATTGGCCTTGATCCGTGCCAATACCTCGGTAACGGAAAACGGTTTCGTGATATAGTCATCTGCGCCCAGGCCCAGACCCAGGGTTTTGTCCGAATCCGAATCCTTCGCCGATAGAATGATGATGGGCACGGTATGGTGTTCTCTGATTTTCGCCATGACCTCCATGCCGCTCATCTTGGGTATCATCAGGTCGAGCAGGACCAGGCTGAAGCGGTCAGCGAAAAACTTCTGGCAGGCGCTTTCGCCGTCACAGGCTGTTACCACCTCAAAGTTCTCTGTCATCAAGAAATTCTTCAACATGGTGCTGATCTCCATATCATCCTCGACCAATAAAATCTTGTTCATTGCTATGTTCTCCCTTTTCGGTATTCTCATCCTTATTATTATAATGCGCCAAAGGGGATATTACAATGGCAACAAAAATAAGCGTACCACTATCTCTAATGGTACGCTCAGGATGATTTTTGAAGTTATGTCTATCTCTGGTCGATTGCCGCCTGTGCCGCAGCAATTCTCGCAATCGGTACGCGGAACGGTGAGCAGGAGACGTAGTGCAGTCCGATCTTGTGGCAGAACGCGATACTGCGCGGATCTCCTCCGTGTTCACCGCAGATCCCCAGCTTGATGTTCGGTCTCGTCTGCTTGCCCTGTTTGACGGCATGCTCCATCAGGGAGCCGACGCCCTCCTGGTCGATGGTCTGGAACGGATCGTCAGCCAATATGCCTTTGTCCATGTACTCTTTGATCATTTTTCCTGTGTCGTCTCTGGAGAAACCAAAGGTCATCTGTGTCAGATCGTTGGTTCCGAAGGAGAAGAACTCAGCTTCCTTCGCGATATTGCCTGCTGTCAGCGCTGCACGCGGTACTTCGATCATCGTGCCGATCAGGTATTCCAGCTCAACGCCAGCTTCTTTCAGGCAGGTTTCTATGGTTCTCTCTACGGTAGCCTTGACGTCTGCGATTTCAGACTCCATGCCGACCAGCGGAATCATGATCTCCGGTACGATATCAAAGCCCTTTTCCTGTTTTACTTCTACAGCAGCCTCTATGATGGCTCTGGTCTGCATCTCAGCGATTTCAGGATAAGTAACTGCCAGTCTGCAGCCTCTGTGACCCAGCATCGGGTTGAATTCAGATAGTTCTTCTGCAATCTGCGATAACTTGGCATAAGAAAGACCTGTCTGCTCAGCAAGCTCCTTTGTCTCTTCTTCTGTATGTGGCAGGAATTCATGAAGCGGTGGATCGAGAAGTCTGATGGTCACCGGTTTGTCTTCCATAACCTCGTAAATTCCCTTGAAGTCTGACTTCTGGAACGGCAGCAGCTTGGCAAGGGCTGTTCTTCTCTCTTCTTCCGTCTCCGCCATGATCATCTGTCTGATGGCCGGAATTCTCTCTTCTTCGAAGAACATATGCTCTGTTCTGCACAGACCAATTCCCTGTGCGCCAAACTCTACAGCCTGTTTCGCGTCTCTCGGGTTATCCGCATTGGCTCTGACTTTGAGAGAGCGGATTTCGTCTGCCCAAGACATCACAGTGCCGAAGTCGCCGGAAAACTCAGGTGCAACCGTTTTGATTTCGCCCTTATAGACGATTCCCTTGGAGCCGTTTAAGGAAACGTAATCCCCTTCTTTATATACTTCATCCTTTATGGTCAACGTCTTTTCGCTCTCACTGACTGCGATTTCACTGCAGCCGGCTACACAGCACTTGCCCATGCCTCTGGCTACTACCGCAGCGTGGGAAGTCATGCCGCCTCTGGCGGTGAGGATGCCTTCTGCAGCAACCATGCCTGCCAGGTCCTCAGGAGAGGTCTCCTGCCTTACCAGGATCGCTTTCTCTCCATTAGCCACTGCATTCTCTGCATCAGAAGCGGTAAAATAGATTCTGCCTGTCGCTGCACCTGGTGATGCCGGAAGTCCCTTTGTCAAAATTTCCGCATCGGCTTCTGCCTGTGCATCAAAGTTCGGATGGAGCAGCTGGTCGATCTGGTTCGGATCGATGCGGGAAACTGCAGTTTCTTTGGTAATCAGACCTTCGCCAACCATGTCTACAGCGATTTTTACCGCTGATACGGCAGTTCTCTTCGCTGCTCTCGTCTGCAGCATATACAGCTTGTTTCGTTCAACAGTGAACTCCATATCCTGCATATCTTTGTAGTGTTTTTCTAATACATCTGCAATACGCTCAAAATCTTTGTATACCTCTGGGAAGGATTCTGCCATCTCAGCAATCGGTTTCGGCGTTCTGATTCCGGCAACTACGTCCTCACCCTGGGCATTGACCAGGAATTCTCCAAACAAGACATTTTCTCCTGTCGCAGGATTTCTTGTGAAAGCTACGCCTGTGCCGGAAGTGTCTCCCATATTTCCGAATACCATTGCCTGTACGTTGACTGCCGTTCCCAGCTTGTCGGAGATATTGTTCAACTTTCTGTATAGGATCGCTCTGTCATTATTCCACGAGCGGAAGACTGCCTGGATTGCTTCCATCAGCTGCTCACCCGGTTCCTGCGGGAATTCTCTGCCCATGAACCTCTTGACAAGAGCCTTGTATTCAACGATGACGGCTTTTAGGTCTTCTGCTGTCAGATCGACGTCGAACTGCGCGCCGACTTTTTCCTTCTGACCATCAAAAATTGCATCGAACTCGCTCTTTGGAATTTCCATTACTACATCACCGAACATCTGAATGAATCTTCTGTAGCTGTCATAAGCGAATCTCTCATTTTCTGTCAGATTGCTCAGGCTGACCACGGTATCGTCATTGAGTCCCAGGTTCAGAATGGTGTCCATCATGCCAGGCATGGAAAAGACAGAACCGGAGCGCACTGATACGAGGAGAGGGTTTTCCGTGTCTCCAAATCGTTTTCCAGTCACATTTTCGAGTTCCTTCATCTTTTCATGGATCTCGTCTACGATTTCATCTGCGATTTTCTGATTCTCTTCGTAATACTTGTTGCAAGCTTCTGTTGTTACTGTAAAACCGAATGGGACCGGCAGGCCGATCTTGGTCATCTCCGCCAGATTTGCGCCCTTGCCGCCGAGAAGGCTTCTCATATCTTTTGAGCCTTCATTAAATGAATAAACGAATTTCATATCTAACTCTCCTTTAAAATACCAATCTTTCTTCAATATATCCTTTGACTTGATCGATTGGAAGTCTAACTTGTTCCATAGTGTCTCTGTCACGAATGGTCACACAGCCATCTGTCTCTGTATCAAAGTCGACGCAGATGCAGAAAGGCGTGCCGATTTCATCTTCTCTCCTGTATCTCTTGCCGATGGAACCTGCTGCGTCGTAATCCACATTAAAATGCTTAGCCAGCTCTTCGAATACAGGCTCTGCCACAGGCGCCAGCTTCTTTGCCAGAGGCAGCACCGCTGCCTTGAACGGAGCCAGGGCCGGATGGAATTTCATGACGACTCTCGTGTCTTCCTTGCCATTATTGTCAGTTAACGTCTCTTCTTCATATGCATCTACCAGGAATGCCAGGGCTACTCTGTCAGCGCCCAGGGACGGTTCGATGCAATATGGTATATATTTCTCATTGGTTTCAGGATCGGTATAAGTCATCTCCTGACCAGAGAAGTCGCTGTGCTGTCTGAGGTCAAAGTCTGTTCTGTCTGCGATGCCCCACAGTTCTCCCCAACCGAATGGGAAGAGATACTCCAGGTCTGTCGTCGCGTTGCTGTAATGGGACAGTTCTTCCTTCTCGTGATCCCTGGTTCTGATATTGTCCATATTCATGTTCAGGGATTCCAGGAATTTGATGGCATACTGTTTCCAGTAATCGAACCATTCTAAGTCAGTCCCCGGTTTGCAGAAGAATTCTAATTCCATCTGCTCAAATTCTCTGGTCCTGAAAGTAAAGTTACCGGGAGTAATCTCATTTCTGAAAGATTTTCCGATCTGGCAGATGCCGAAAGGCACCTTCTTGCGGGAAGTTCTCTGTACATTTTTGAAATTGACGAAAATACCCTGTGCCGTCTCCGGTCTGAGGAAGATTTCTGACTTGGAATCTTCTGTAACACCCTGGAATGTCTTGAACATCAGATTAAACTGTCTGATGCTGGTAAAGTTGCTCTTTCCGCACTCAGGGCATTTGATTTCTTTTTCGGCGATATAGCCTTCTAACTTGTCATTGCCCCAGCCGTCTACAGGCACTACTTCCATGCCGTTTTCCTGCATATAGTCCTCGATCAGTTTGTCTGCTCTGAATCTGGCTTTGCACTCTTTGCAGTCGATCAGCGGGTCAGCGAATCCGCCCACGTGGCCGGACGCTTCCCAGGTTCTCGGGTTCATCAAAATCGCTGCGTCAAGGCCGACATTGTATTTTGATTCCTGCACGAATTTCTTCCACCAGGCTTTCTTGACGTTGTTCTTGAATTCCACGCCCAGAGGACCGTAATCCCATGTGTTGGCCAGTCCTCCGTAGATTTCTGAACCGGGATACACAAATCCTCTGTTTTTGGCAAGTGCAACGATTTTCTCCATTGTAACTTCTTTACTCATTGATGCTAATATCCTTCCATTTCTAATCTAATTATTTTTCGTCTTCTCCGTGTATCTCATCAAATCTGCAGTCATCGCATTTTTCTTCACAAGGTTCTTCGCATACGTCGCAGTCCTTGTCGCAGAGATTGACGCTGTCCATATCCATATCGTCATCGTCGTCTCTGTCCTTCATGATTTTTTCTTTGGCGTCTTTTGCTGCGTCCTTTGCTTTAGCAAGGGCTTCCCCACTCATCTCCTTCAGATCTTCGTAAACGCCGGGAGCCTTCTCTTTGATGTCCTCATAGATATCAGAGCCTTTTTCTTTTGCTTCTTCGTAGATATCGCCGGCCTTTTCCGTGATATCGATGACAGAACCGTCATCCTTGACGAATTCAATTCTGCATTTGAAGCCGAAAGCTGCAACCACACCGGCAATCATGCCCCAAGGAGCTACGACAGTTCCCAGGACGCCTACGGTCAGAGGAATGTTGATAATCGTGTCGCCGTCTCTGGTCACCAGGATCTTTGAGATGTTGCCCTTTTTTACGACCTCTTTCATCTTTGCGATCAAGGCTTCACCCTGGGCGCCAATCTTCTTAGAAGATTTCTGATCGATGGTTTCTTCGATGGCAATAATGGCATCGACCACATTTCCATCAGCCCCTTCTAAGGCTTCTTTGGCTTCTTTGTAAGTCACACCTGTTCTGTCTTTGACTAATTCGATCTTTTCTAACGTAATCTCCATTTCATGTACCTCCTAAAATTTCCCTTCAAAAATACTCTCACTTTTCAGAGTGCCGATGTCCAGATAATATGACATGTAATTTCGCAATATTGCCTGCAAGCTCTTGGCAGCCTTCTCGTCGAGGGCTATTTTCTCAAACCCTTTGAGGGGCGTATCAAAAAAATATTTTAATATATTAACTATATCAAATTTCGCTTCATAAATCAATGTATCATTGGCTTTATTTGCTGTATTTTCCAGGTTTTTTTCCCTGCAGGCCGGGCAGATCATGCCCCCGTCCGCAATGCTGAAATAACGCAGGTCCGTATCTTTGCCGCAAACGGCGCAAGTGTCCAGCTGCGGAAAGGTGCCCAGAATGGCCAGCGCTTTGACTTCGTAGGCCAGCACCAGTGTCTCGTGGCGCTTCTCTCTGCTTTCCATAGCATCCAGAAAATCGATGAGCAGGTTGAATAATCTCGGCTGAGGCAGATCCTCCGGAGCCATCTTTTCTGTCAGCTCCAGGACAAAGGAAGCCTGCATATACTTGTCCACATCCTCACCGATCCGAAAAAAACTTTTCTTTACATCTGCACTGTTGATATTGTAGTATTCCCTGTTTTTGTATAATTCATAGGTACCATAAGTGAAGGGCCGCATGGCCAGGGCGGATTTTGTGCGCCCTTTTTCGTTGATATTGCTGCCCGCACTGATTTTCCCGTATTTCTTTGTAAACAAAAGAATCATCCTTCTGCCGCCTGTCGCTTTGACCTGTCTGAAGATGATGCCTTCTGAATTGATGTACATAGTCTATTCCTTATAACCAAAATTAGACAGCGCAAAATCACTGTCTCTCCAGTTTTCCTTTACTTTGACCCATAATTCCATATACACTTTCGTTCCCAGCAGGGCTTCGATCTCCAGGCGTGCCGCCTTGCCGATGCCCTTCAGTTTCTTTCCCTGCTTGCCGATGATAATACCCTTGTGAGATTTTTTCTCACAGTAAATCACCGCTCCGATGCGGGTAATATTGGGTTCTTCTTTATAAGACTCGATTTCAATGGCTACGCCATGGGGAACCTCCTCCTCCAGGTAATTGAGCACTTTTTCTCTGATGATCTCACTGACGATGAAGCGTTCCGGATGGTCGGTCACCATATCTTCCGGGAAGAACATCGGTCCTTCTTCCATGTATGTTTCGATCTTTTCTAACAATGCGGGAACATTCTTGCCCTCCAGCGCCGACGTGCCGAAGATGCCGTCAAAGACCCCCAGCTCATCGTATTCGTCAAAGATTTCTTTGTACTCTTCCGGACCCATGGTGTCGATTTTGTTGATGACCAGAATCTTCGGCGTGTCTAAATCCTTGAGCAGATCGACGATGTACTTGTCTCCCGGTCCTTTTTTGATGCTGCCGTCCACCAGGAACAAGATCACGTCCACTTCTTTGAAGGTATTCAGCGCCATGTCCGTCATAGCCGCTCCCAGCTTGTTCCTTGCCTTGTGAATGCCCGGCGTATCGATGAACACCATCTGCACGTCAGCTTCCCCTTCCTCGTCAAACCTGGTGTAGATGCCTCTGATGCTGTTTCTAGTCGTCTGGGGCTTGTCCGTCGTGATGGCGATCTTTTCTCCTAAAATGCTGTTGAGCAATGTCGATTTTCCCACATTGGGACGGCCGATGATGCCGATAAAACCTGATTTCATCATAATTTAAATCCTTCCAGTAATAGTTCATTGAGTTTATATATTTTCAGGTGGTCTTCGTCTTCTCCCACGATAACGTCAAGATCCGGCGCAAATTCGTAGAGAAACTGCCTGCAGATGCCGCAGGGGTATGCTGTTCCTCCGCTGGAGGCCACTGCCAGGGCTTCAAACTCGCGAAAACCCTCCGAGACGGCTTTGACGCAGGCTGTCCGCTCGGCGCAGATGGTCGCGCCATAGGAAGAGTTCTCCACGTTGACACCGGTAAAGACCTCTCCCGTCTTGGTCAAAAGCGCCGCCCCCACGTTAAATTTTGAAAAAGGGGTGTAAGCATTTGGCATGACGTCTACAGCCTTTTTGTATAATTCTTTGTAGTCCATATTCATTCTCCTCTACTTTCCCGCAATATTCCCAGATGCTCCATGACTTCCTCTTCTCTCTGGCGCATCTCTTTCTTCTCTGCTTCCTCCATGTGGTCATAACCCAGCAGATGGAGGATGCTGTGAGTGAACAGGTAGATAATCTCCCGTTCAAAGGAATGGCCAAACTCTTCCGCCTGCTCCGCCGCTCTCTCTTTGCAGATGACCACGTCTCCCAGGCAGATCTCTCCAAACTCCGGAATCTCGTCAAGGTCGTCAAACTGAGGAAAGGAAAGGACGTCGGTGACCTTGTCCGTGTTCCTGTAATCGCGGTTCAGATTTCTGATTTCTTCCTCTTCTACGAAGGTAACGCTGATCTCGGTTCGTTCTTTATCTACCTGTTCCAGATCCAGGCAGTATTCTGCCGCTTTGATCATGGTGCTCAGAATGGTTTCTTCTACCACTTGTCCGTCTTCAAAATAAATATTCATGCTCACTCCTCAATCTCTTCCGGGTGCTTTTTGTAAAACTGGTCATAGGCATTGATAATCTGCTTGACCAGCTCATGCCTGACCACATCCACATCCTTCAGGTAGCAGAAGTCGATGTCCTTTACGTTCTTTAGTACCCTTTCCGCCTCGATCAAACCACTTTTCTTGCCTCTCGGCAGGTCGATCTGGGTGATGTCGCCGGTGACGACTACCTTTGAGCCGAATCCCATCCTGGTCAAAAACATCTTCATCTGCTCTCTGGTCGTGTTCTGTGCCTCATCGAGGATGATGAAAGAGTTGTCCAAGGTCCGGCCTCTCATATAAGCCAGGGGAACCACTTCGATGACTTCTTTTTCCTTCAGTCTCATGGCATTGTCCCTACCCAAGATGTCGTACAGGGCGTCGTACAGGGGACGCAGATAAGGATCTACCTTCTCCTGCAGATCGCCGGGCAGAAAGCCCAGACGCTCGCCAGCTTCCACTGCCGGTCTAGCCAAAATGATCTTCTGTACTTCTTTATTTTTAAACGCGTTGATTGCCATGGCTACGGCAATATAGGTTTTGCCCGTTCCTGCCGGTCCGATGCCAAAGACGATGTCTCTCTTTCTGATGCTGTTCACATAGTTCTTCTGTCCGATGGTCTTGGGCTTGAGAGGCCTTCCCTTGCAAGTAAAACAGATGATATCCTTGCTCACGTTATTCTCACGATAGGATAAGCCCTGTTCCTTGAGGCTGATGATATAGTTGACCTTCTGAACATCCAGCTTCTCTCCTACTCTGATAATGTCCATCAGTTCATTGAGTATACCTTCTGCCAGCTCCAGCTTGTCGCCGCGCAGCAGCAGGCAGTCGTCTCTCTGAAAAATCTCTACGCCTGTGCTTTCCTGTATCAAACTCAGATTGGCGTCCATATTGCCGAATAATTCTATTCTGTCGACATCGTCCTCAATCTGTATCTTCTTTAGTTCCTCGTTTGTGTTTGTCAATTACAATCTCCTTTTCTTTCCCCACCTGCTGGCGAGTTTCTATCGTACCATATACCTTTATTATATTTTTTTTCTTGTCAAAATGAAAGTCTTTATTTAAAATTTGCGCACTTTCTGGAATATTTTCTTTGATCCACTCCCTGAGCATGGAGCTGGCTGCAGCTTTGACGTCGTCTGTCTCTTTCATGTAAAAGGAATAATAGTATGGCACTCTGGCTACGACTTTGCCTTCGGCGTGAACGTAGTGTTCTGCTGCGTCATCCTTCCCCATCTCGTAAGAAGGATGCTCAATGGGAATGGTTCCTGTAATCAGTATATCCCCTTTTCTCACAAAATCATCCTTTGCTGCGACACTTCTTCCTTTATAGGATAAAATCCTTTCGATATAGCAGTCCTTCTCTGCCACAATATTGCACGGCGTGTCTTTCCCTTCTTTGTCCCTTGGAACTTGTTTACTTTCAGAAATTTTGACCTCCACATAATTCCCCTCATAGGCCACCTTTGCCCATACGATATTGTCGAATTCCTTGAAAAGCCTGCGCTCGATGGCGTCGCAGTCAAAATTCTTCCTGCCGCCTTCGTAGAGTCCTTCTTCTTTGAGACACTCTCTGATGCTGCTCTCCGTGATACTCTTGCAGCCGATGATGTTAATTTCACGTACAAAAAAAGTCTGGGCACAAAAAATGAGAAGAAAGATCGCCATTCCCGCAATCATCATCTTGCCTGCCTTGATTTTCTTGACAACAGGACGGGCACCTCCCTCATCGATGATGGTAAATTTGTACTTGCTCCTGGCGATTTTCTTGATTACCTGGAAGTCCTCTTCTGCCACTGTCATGCAGACTTCCGTCTCATCTTTGTAATCTATTTGGCGTATGGCAATGCCGCGGGCGATGGCCTGCGAAATAATCCGTTCAGGCTTGAATCCCTCAAGCCTGATCCTTACCCAATGCCTTATAAAATTCGATTCCTTCGATTTTTCCTTCAAGTTCCATTCGTCCTTCCCAAATTTCGCTTATGACAAAGCCGCTTCCTTTGACAGTGACAAAAAAGCGTCCCGTATCCACTGTCACCGAAGTGTCGCTGATCAAAATTACTCTGAGTACATTTTCAATAATGGCTGCATTTGCAGAAGCCGTAACCTTTGGTCCTGTAATATCGAAGTCAAAGGTAAATTCGTTTATCAGTTTCATGTTAAAATGTATGCCGCCGAGGCGGCGGATATGACGACGGATTGTTTGGCAGGTGTGCTGCCGCTGTTGACCTGCTGCGGTATCTCTGTTACGCATAAGACCGTGGTCGGGAGGGTGGGTTACGCAGTTTCACCTGATTTGACCGCTTTCGTTAAGCAGCCTGCCTCTGGGCATCGGCATATGCGTAACGGTCCTCTAAGTCCAGCTTCTTGGACCAGGTCACTCGGTTCTAAAAAGGACAGCAAAAAACCGCCGCACCACATCAGCAGTACGACGGCTAAGACAAACATCGTTTTAAATTTTATTTACTCGTTCTTTTTCTCCTAACTGTCAATGCCAATGTTCCACCAGCACCTGCAACCAGGAGCAGATACAGCGCTAACTGTGATTCGTCACCGGTTTTCGGCTGATCCGGATTCTCTGACTTGGTTGCTTTCACGTTGTCATCCTCCTCCAGATGCTCGTCCGGCGGAAGCTGCTGGTTTGGATTGTCTGTCGGGTTATCTGGCTCTTCAGGATCTTCCAGGTTCTCATCTGGCGGCAGCGGCTGCGGGTTGTCCGGATCCACTGGTGGGTCTATAGGCGGGTCAACCGGCGGAATCGGATCTACAGGAACATATGGCGGATCTACTGGCGGATTTGGATCGTCTGCAGGTGCATTCTCAGTCCATTTTGCCTTTAAATGCACGTTTGCTGCAGGCATTGCAAAGACTTTGCTGTCAACTGCCGGAGCAGCAACATCTTTGTTATCTGTGGTTACAATCCATCCTGCAAATGTATATCCTGTGCGGAGAGGATCGTCAATGACATTCACTTCAGTATCCGCCGCATACTGCTTTGGATCTACGGTTTCACTTCCATTATAGGTTCCACCTGATAAATCATAAGTCACCCTATATAAGATTCCATGTGCTGCTTTTAAAGACATTGCTTCCGTGATATTGCTACCCGTAAATTGTTCCACGTGCTGCGGTTGCTCATGTGCTTCCCAGCGCGATTGTGCTGCATCGTCAAACCATCCAGTGATCTGATCTGCACAGTCCCTTGCGCTGTCAAGGCTCCAATCTGAGCCCACACTGCATAAGCTCACAGTTCCACCGGCTTCATTATAAAGATCGTCGGCTTCTGTGTTGGCATGGTTATTGTAAAGCTTTGCACCTTCGGCAACGGTCATGATATTACGATTATATATACCGCCGCCTGTAGCTACACGGCAATCTTCTGCCGTTTCGCCGCTTTTTAAATCGCCGTTATTCATAATCGCAGTAGTATTGCCCACATTCAAAGTCCCAAAGTTAGAGATTCCACGAACGTAATTGTTGCTGACGTTTACATCTGCGCCATCTTCAAAAGCAACAACATCACCTTTGTACAAGTATATTTTACCTGCACCCTCAAACCATCCATATACACCGATAGTGATGGCAGACTTGGTGGCATAATGCTTCGTCTCGTCATCAGAAGCATTCCATTTGCTCCCGTTTCTCTGAACAGTCATCGTGCCGCCACTCTTTACAGTAACCTGTCCCTTACCCTGCATCATCAATGCACGACTCAGGTTTTCGTTCATGGTCAAAGTGGTTCCTTCATTGACAATGAGCACATTATTGCTATACATGTTATAGCCCGTATGATTGTTGCTGATGTTAGCATCTGCACCATTGGACAATATCAAATCGCATTTAACTAAACCTTGATTTTGACAGTCTGAAACAGAAAATGACGAGGCATCCACATTGATTTTAAAACCAGTTAGTCCATTGGGATCAACTGAATTTTTAATAACAAAATTTGATCCATTCGTTACATTCAACGTTGCGTAGGCTTCTGCCATCATGCAGGTATATTGCATATCAGACAATTTCATGGTGGAATGGTTGACATTGATTTCAGCGCCCGGTTCAGTATAAATGCCAAACTTTGTGAAGGATGTATTGGAACCGTTGACAAAGTTTATAGTGCCGCTTTTACTCATTACGAGACTCCAAGTGTTGTTTCCCCCTTGATACTCGTTATAAAAGTTTACCTGACAATTGTCGAAGGTAATTTCAGCGCGAACATTTAATCGTCCCTGACTTTCGCTATCGCTCGTAGTCGTCTGCATTGGAACTGTGATGGCATGCCCATTACCGATGATCCGAACGTCCTTGTCAATGTTCCCCACATCCAGTATCTGATCAGATAATAGTTCAATATTTCCTGCTGCTTCACCGGAAAAAATTGCTTTCACTGCATCGCTCAGGGTATCGTAAGAGGTTTCACCGATTTTACAGCCAGAAGAAGCGTCTTCATCCTCTGTAACTTGGTCTTCATTATTCTCCTGATCGTTATTTGTATCGTCTTCTGGAAGAACTGGCGTTTCATCATCCAAAAATGCAATACACTCCTCATTATGTTGATGCTCCTGCATCGTGCAAATCAGTTCTCCAGGAGTTCCCTCTTCCGTGACTTCATAGCATTCATCCGTGTGATGATGAATGTCCAGTCCACAGATATACTCAGGAGGCTCATCTGGAACCTCTGCCTCATCAGCATAGGTTATCAATCCGTTCATTACCACCAGGCTCAATGCCAATAAGAGCACCGCTGTCTTTCTTAAGTTTTTCATAAATTCCCCCATCTTGCGAGTCCTCCCGCTTTTACCGGGTATCTGTCTTTACCCGGACAACTGGCTGCCAACCATGGGGATGGTAAGGCCCTTTAGTTTTCCGTCACCGGTTTTCGCCGATTTTGGCAAGATTCCTCCTTACTTTCTAATTTTGATGCGTTCATACCGCATCTGACATCAGGCAACAAAGGGTGATGATTGCCGCTTTACACCGGTTCTCGCTCTATCTTTAGTACCTATAAGCATTATACCTCTCCCCGTGCATTTTTGACAAGTTTTTCCCTCCCGATTTGTTTTTTATCTGGGTTATTTCCCTAAAACTCACCTAAAAATAACCTGGCATTTCTACCAGGTTATCCGTAAGTCAAATATTATGAAAGAAATTCCCCCTGCTTTAGAGCAATATATTTGTCAGCACTGGAAAGGCTGCGATGGCAATCACCGTTGCTACCACGGCTAGTATATATGGCACCAACCCTTTCACCACATCCGTATAGCTTTCTCCTGTAGTGGAACAAACAGTAAACAGATTGACGCCAAAGGGTGGTGTGATGTAGCCCACGACCAAAGCGATGACAAAGACGAGACCCAGGTGCAGCGGGTCAAAACCCAAAGCCAGACCTGTGGGCACGATAATCGGAGCCAGAATCACAACGGAGGCACTGGTCTCCATCAACGTTCCTACCAAGAACAGAATCAAAAGCAGTACGGCCATATACAGCACCTTGGTATGCAGCAACGGCACTAGGAAAGATGTAATCGCAGCCGGAATTTTACCTGCTGCCAAAAGCCATCCAAAAGCATTGGCAGACCCAACGATCAAAAGTCCCATGGCCGAAACGACCGCCGATTTTTTTAATATCCCAAAGAGCTTCCCGAAGCTCATGCTCTTGTAGCAGATTGAAATCACCAAACTATAGGTACAGGCAATGGCAGCCGCCTCTGTCGCAGTAAAAATCCCCTGATAGATGCCGCCCAGAACCAGGATCGGCATGAACAGCGTTCCCGCCGCCCTCCAGGTATAGCCTGCGACTTCCTTCGCAGTGTACCGTTTTTCGCTGATTTGTATATTCCACTTTTTCGCCATCAGGCTGTTAGCCGCGATCAGCGCAATGGCCATCAGAATTCCAGGCAGGATCGCACCTGTAAACATGTCCGGCACGCTGACACCCATGGTAGTTCCATAGATAATCATGACAATGCTGGGCGGAATCACCGGTCCCAAAGCGCCTCCTGCTGCAACAAGCGCCGCAGAAGAATTTCTCGGATATCCTGCATTAATCAGAGCCGGATACATGATGGCGCCGATGGCTGCTACCGTAGCAGGTCCTGAACCAGTCAAAGCCGCAAAGATCGCGCAGGCCACGACAGTAACCGTACCGACGCCGCCTCTCGTTCTCCCGCAGACACAGGAAGCCCAATCCACCAGCCTCTGTGACATGCTGCTGCCTTCCATAATATAACCGGCCAGAATAAATAAGGGGCACGCCAGAATCGGAAAACTGTCAAGTCCCCCGAACATCCTCTGTACCAGGATGACCAGATCTGCAAAATCTGTGGAAACCAAAGTGATACCGCTGCAGAGCACCAGGGCATAGGCGATGGGCATGCCGATAAACATCAAAACCAATAACGAAACAATCAATATCGCACCCACGGCTATCCTCTCCCTTCATTGCTGACCGTTTCCGGCTGCTTTTTTCCACAAATAACGGCAATACTGTCCGCCGCACCATTGATGCAGTGCAGCAGAGTCAGCAAGCTGCCTACAGGAATACAGGCATAAATCAAACTCATAGGGACATGGACCGCAGCGCTGGTCATGCCGGCTGCCGCATTTGCATAGTCTGTACCGTATTTTATCAAGATCAGCGCTGTGATTCCCGTAAGGGTAAAGATGACGACTTCTTGGATTGCTAAGACCTTTCTATTTTTCAATTTCTTTTTTAATAAATCGATGGCTGCCCCGCTGCCCTCTTTTACGGTTACCGCTGTAGCCAGCAGAATCATCCATATAAACACGTAGCGCATCGTCTCCTCGCTCCAAGACAGGGAATTGTTGAGGAAACGCCTAGCAATGACCTGCAGTGTGCAGACGATGGCCAGATAAGCCATCATCACCGCACAAACTGCTTTACAAGCCTCATTGACCCAGTAGCTGATTTTGTTGAGAAGTTTTAACACGGATACCTTCCTTTCCGGCGACAGATTATTTCCGCAGCGAATCGATGTATTCCATCGCCTCATCGTACAATGCAGCGCCAATTTTATCACGATAGCTTTCCAGAATCGGTTTTACCGCCTGGCGCATCTCCTTCACATCCACATCGCGGTTTACGGTGCACCCTGCCTTTTCAATCTCCGCAAGCTGTATCTCCACTGACTCCGCCTGCACCTTTCGAGACTTCTCATTTGCCTCCTTTGCCGCCGCTTCGAATATCTTCTGATCCTCCGGCGACAGGCTGTCCCAAAGATCATCGCTAAGGCAGGCATACCATGCCGCAAACATGTGATTGGTCATATCCACGTACTTCGCCGCCGTATAGAGCTGCATGGAATGAATGGACGATACTGGAAACTCACAGCCGTCAATCGTTCCCTGCTGCAATCCGGTAAAGACTTCCGCGCCACTCATGGGCGTAGCATTCGCACCTAAAGCCTTAAAAGTATCCGTAAATAAATCCATCGGTGGTACTCTCCATTTCATGCCTTTGAAGTCGTCCATTGTCTTGATCGTTTTTTTCGTGTTCAGAGACTGACGGAAACCGCCGTCCAGGATGCTGATGATCTTAAGCCCGTCGTCTTCAACACCCTCGTTCATCTTTGCTGCAATCTCACTGTCTATAAACTGGTTTACTTCTTCATCATCCTCAAAGAGGAAAGGCAGGGCATAGATCTGTTGTGCAGCATCATAGCTGCTTATCGCAGCATTGGAGGTGATTCCCATCTGCAGAGTGCCCAAAGTCAGTCCTTCCGCAATCTCCGTATCGTCTCCAAGAACGCTGTCTCCCTGAATATCGAAAGTAATTCTGCCGTTCGTCTTTTCGGTCACCAACTCCGCAAAAGTTTTGCAGTAGACGTAAACAGGATCTTTTTCATTATTTGGGTGGGGCGTCGCAATGGTAATTTCCATCTCCTTTGCATCATTGTTTGAGGCAGAAGACTGATCACTGCCGCCACAGGCTGTCATGGCAAACAGAAGAGTTAAGATCAAAATCGCAGAAAATAATTTCTTCATCGTACTATCCTTTCTTATATTTCACCGTATTTTGTTCTAACGGTTTCTAAAAATACGTCCATAAATTGCAGGGCCAGGAATTCCTGCGCCTCCCTCGTCAAGTGGAGGCCATTTTCTGGAATGTTCACCTCGCCATGAAACTGTTCAAGCTTTTTTGCCTGATCGTTGAGCACACAGTTCTTTTGCTCCGCCGCTTCCCTGATAATTCCGTTGAAGATATCCCAGTCGTCGATGCGGTAAGTCCATCGCTTATCGCTCACACCCCGCTCCTGCGCTGGTATGTTGCAGGGCGTCAGTGTATGAAGGATGATCTGACTGCCGCAGCTCCGAAGCATGTCCACCAGATAATTCATATCACGGCAAAACTCCCCAGGGCTGACGTTGTTTTTTGTATAAACATCCCTGTTTCGCCGCATGTCGTTAATCCCCATATAAAGAGAACAGATATCCGGCTGATGTCGCAGCACCCGATTATAGATATGCGCCATGGTCTGCGGCACTGTCTCCGCCGTCACCGCGGCATCAATCATCTCGATGCCCTCATAGGATTTCAGCAGTTCCGTGACTACATTGATATAACTCAGATACTCCGATGAAAACGAGCAGCCGATGATGGCAAACTTAAACTGTTTTCCCGTTAAAATCCGCTGCATCTTTTCACCATGAGCCGACCGGACCACTTCGGCCATCTCCGCCGCTTGCTGCGACAGCTTTGTGATAATCTGCCGCAGCTCTTCCTCCTCATAATCAAAGCCGACAGACAGCATCTCGGGATCATCCTCCATCCACATGACGCCTTGATCATAGCTTTTGAATCGTATGTTAGTATATGCGTCATAACAGTCACTGACGTTTCCAATTTTTTTCATCGTACTTCTTCCTTTCATCAAAGCTGGTGCAGCAAAACCGTCAGAAACTGCTCCGCTATGTGAAGCTGTGCCTCTTTTGTGAGTAAGACTCCATTGCCGGGCAAATTGACTGCTCCGTTAAAATGATGCAGACTATCTGCGATGTCGTTTAGTGCACAGTGATTTTCCTTTGCAATCTGTCTGATGATTTCATTCCGCTCCTGAATTTCTTCGTTGTCCGCACCCCAGTTCATGTGAGCATATGCCTTTGTCAGAATCTCTTCATTTACAGGCGGCAAAGTGTGCAATATCACTTTACTGCCGTTGTGAAGCATGACCTTGGTCAGATAGTCCACATTATCATGAAACTCCCGTCTGGAAGATATCGTCTTATGATAGGCATCTCTGCCGTAGAAGATATCATTGCTGCCGATCAAAATGGAAGTGACACGAGGCTGTTTTGAAACGGCCAGGCTATAAATATACTGCAGCGACTGATTCGAAGTGTCTCCAGTATTTCCCGCTACAGATACGCTGACGCCCTCACACCTCGATAAGACTGTTCTGATCATGTTGTAGTAACTCAGATATTCACTGGTCAGCTGATCTCCTATAAAGACAAAACTGCCGGTGTAATTTGACAGTCTCCCGGAGATACGGGGTTCAAATGCGTCCACAATCTGTTCCGCTGCCTCATCCAGATCCCGTTCCAGTTCTGCAAAGATTCCGTCTACCAACGCTCTGGAATATCCGTAAACCTTTGCAATCTTTTCCGGATCATCGTCAAGGGGTACACAATGTCTGTGCAATTTCATTCTCGTATTGGTATAACTGTTAAAAAAACTGCCCGTATATCTCGCATCGTCTTTCGCCATCTTTCCTCGCTCCTTTAATCTGCCGGCGGCATTTCCGGAATCCACTTTTCGGTCAGCAGAACGTCCGGATTTCCATATTTCGCAGCTTCTTTGATGACCTCCGGATCGTCCAAGATCATCAGGTGGCCGTCTTTGATCAAAACCTCCCCGTTTACAGTCAGCGTTGGAAAGAAGACCTCCATATCCCGATGTCTGTACCACTCGTCTTTGCCGCCGCCGATGCCGAAGTGAAGCACGCCTGCGCGCCTGGTGCCGCCAACCCAGGCCTGGAAGGTTTCAGAACCCTGATAGCGATATTTATATCCCAGCCGGAAAGCTCTCGGATGGACGCCGTACATGATTTCTTCCAGCCAGTTGATGCCAGGCGCAGGAGATACGCCGAAGGTCGTTTTCCTTCCTTGCGGACTGGCGTCCCTCCCCTTTTCAAAATCGCGCAGCCACACTTTGCCTACTTCTCCGCCGCCCTCCAGATTGACGATGCGGCCTCCTTTTACCGTAGCTTTCATTTCGGGAATATACCCCGTATGGATGGACGTTGCCACAATGACACCTTCTGCATTTGCCCCGTCTGGCTTTGGTTCATATGGAATCATGCCTACTTGTTCTGTGCCAAAGGTGTTGATAGGATCCTTCCCATTCTCTGCTTTAATCTCTCCCTTGGTACACATCTTAAATCCTGTCACTGTAATATCTGTACCCTGCAGATCTGTGATATGCATCACAGCATGGTCGAAATCGTCTCCAATGGCTTCGAGAAGATGCTGGTGCGCCTTAAAGTTGAGGTATTTGAGCAGGTCGTTGGGATAGGTCGCCCAGTCACTGGCCAGGGCCTCTTTGTTGGAGATGGCTACGCTGAGCATACGGGTATGATATTTGCACCAAAAATCACTTGGATCCATGCCGTACTTGGTGTGTCCCGTACCATAGATGCCGTGCATATCTGCGTAACCGCTGAGGTTGATGCACAGGTCACATGACTTCATCGCGCCGATCAAAACCTCCGGATAAGGACCGCAGAGCGTATTGTTGGTGATTTCCTGTGAACTGCATCCTGCGCCAGCAGCCGGAATGGTGATGACCGAAACATATCCCCCTTCCGATTCATATGCAATTCGGTACGCTTCCACGATGAGAGGATCTGTGGTCGTGTCTGCAACGAGCAGGACAGATTCTCCTGATTGGATAGGACATGCGTTTCTCGCACAATTGAGCGTGCCCTTCATCATATCTGAGAGTTGTATTGCCATTGTTCATTCTCCTTTTTGATTCTTCTAATTATTCTAACAACTTCTTTATGAGACAAAGTATATACTCATTGTCGAACTATGTCAATACTTTTTTAATCATTTTTAAATACACTTCTAATACATTTTGACAGAATATCTCCTTGATAATCCGCAGAAAGTGTATTATACTTATCTTAAATACAGGAACGAGGAGGCCTATTCCATGATGGAAGGACGTACATCTTTACCGCTTTATATGCAGATAGCCGCAAAGATCAAGAAACAAATTGAAACAGAAGATTATATGGTGGGGGATCGGCTCCCTTTTGAAAGGTGGTTCATAGATCACTACAATGTAAGCCGTGTTACGATAAGAAAAGCTTTAGAAGAACTTATTGAAGAAGGGGTCATCGAGCGCCGTCCCTATCACGGCCTCTATGTATCTCAGAAAGAAATGCAGATGCATTCTGATTCGCCCATTTATTCTTTTGGACTTTCTGACGACGGTCCAGAGATTACATCCAAGATTCTCTCTTTTGACATCTTGAACATTACGGACAAACTGCGGTCCATATTCCAATATCAGAGAGAGAGCAAAGTGTATTATATCAATATACTCCGCTACTACAACGGCGTTCCCTTTGCGATACAATCGGTCTACTTGAACAAAGAGCTGCTGCCGGATCTGGATATTTTCTCTCTCAAGGACATGCCGCTTTACGAGATCATTGAGAAGAACTACCATCTCTCCATTCATCACCTCAACGTCTCCATGTCCGTCTCTGTCCCTTCCCAGGAGCAGGCGGAATGGCTGCAGGTATCTCCTTTAGATAGCCTGCTCCAGGCTACAGACACTCTTTATCTGGGTGATAACCAGGTCGTTCGGTATGCTGTATCGCTGTATACCAAGGCAATTGATTACAATTATACGGTCTACAAATGAAGCCCGCTTAACAACCCCTGGCGAAAAGCATTCATCTTTCATCAGGGGTTGTTCTTTTAGCTGGACGAAAAAAACAACCTGATATTTCTATCAGGTTGTCCGTAAGTCAGATATTATGAAAGAAATTCCATCACGACTTCTTTCACCATGTTGCCGTCAGCCAGGCCTTTGACCTTGCCCATGACAGGCCCCATAAGTTTACCCATGTTCTGCTTGCCTCCTTCGATTCCAAGTGAAGCTGCAGTCTCTTTCACTACCTTCAGGATGTCCTCCTTGGATAGTTGTTCGGGCAGATATCGGTTTAGAATTTCGATTTCTGCATTATATGCATCGACTAGATCTGTTCTTCCAGCTTTTTCAAAATCAGCGAGGGCATCTTTACGCATTTTAACTTGCTTTGATAAAATTGCAATAATGCCTGCGTCGTCTAGTTCTTCTCTGTTGTCCACCTCGTACTGCTTGACAGCTGCACGAGCAAGATTGATTGTATTCTTGGCGATCTCGTCGCGGGCTTTCATCGCGTCTTTGAAATCAGCCATCAATTGTTCTTTTAAAGCCATTTATATCACCTCGATCCTAAATGACTAGAATTTCTTAGCCTTTTTTCTAGCGGCTTCAGACTTCTTCTTCCTCTTTACGCTAGGCTTTTCGTAGTGCTCTCTTTTTCTGAGCTCACTCATCACGCCGTCTCTTGCGCATGATCTCTTGAATCTCTTCAGAGCGCTTTCCAAACTTTCGTTTTCTCTTACGATAACTTGTGCCATATTCCAACTCACCTCCTGACCAACTTGAAATATTAAGCTGTGAACAGTCTTGTGACTATAACGGAATTATTATACTATTTTTGAGCCAAATAGGCAAGCCAATTTTTGAATTTTATCGCTTTAAGTTTTTTGCAAAAAGAAAAGGAATGATGCCAAACATTCCTTTTCCGAACTCCACCCCAGTCCTATAGAGAGGCTAAGATAGAGGAGACCGTCATTTTGATGGAGTTGTCATTGGCTTCCTGCGTATAATAGCCGATGTGCGGCGTAGCGATGACATTATCCAGCTTTGCCAACTGATAATCCCTTTCCGACGGCGGCTCACTATCGTACACGTCGATGGCCGCTCCCGCCAAATTCCCAAAGATCAGTGCTTTATATAAGTCCTCCGAGTTGACAAGTTCCGACCTGGCTACGTTGATCAAAAGCGCATCCTTTTTCATCAGCGAGAGCAATTTCTCATTGATCACGCGCTGGTTCTCCTCGGTTACTTTCATATGTAAAGTCACAATGTCAGATTCTGCAAAGACGTCTTCCATGGATTTGTATTGAATATTGTATTTTTCTTTTAAGTAATCGCTTTCGAAGATATCACAGGCGATGACCTCTGCGCCCAGCGCCACAAACTTCTCCGCTGCCAGTCGCCCGATACTGCCAGTACCGACGACACCGACCGTAGAGCCTTTGATTTCCTTTCCCATCAGATCATCGATGGTCCATCTGTCCTCTTTTAATACGCGGTCCGCAGACGGAATTTTTTTTGCCAGCGACAAAGCCATCGCCGTTGCGAACTCCGCTACCGCATTGCTGCCATAGCCGTCGATGTTGAGGACTTTGACGCCTTTGCTCTCGGCATAGTCCACATCGACAAAGTTCCACATGCCCGTGCCGATGAACTGCAGCACCTTGAGTTTTGGAAGAGCGTCCAGCATCTCATTGGTGAACTGCATCAAGCCAAAAGCGATCACGTCAGCGTCGCCCGCCCGTGTTACGACTTCTTCCGTTCCTTCTGGAATGCCGTCAAAGACTTCCACTTCGCCTATAGCCCTCAGTGGATCCAAAAGCTCCGGTTTATCTATAAAAATACCTGCGTCTATTAAGCAAACTTTCACTTTATGCTACCCCCTCTTTTACGTCTAGTTTCTTTTTATCTTTAAAAAACAGTGATCCAAGAATCAATACTGCGACGGAACTGAACAATCCCAAGAATACCGGGTCGCCCAGAAGCACGTCATATCCTTTGGTCAGGAACAGCACAGCTGGCACGATGGCACCTACCGCAATGCTGGCAATCGCTCCGACTTTGGACGTATGCTCCTTGAAATACAATGCTGCGAACAGTACCGGAACAAGGGATGCACCGACAATGGAGAATACCATCGACAGATAACCCAGTAAGCTTTGGATGAACAATGCGATGATCAAACCGAACAGGCCGATTACTACCGTCAAGATCGGCATCGTCTTATTGATCGTCTTCTCGTCCAGATCTTCTTTGATTACCTGCCCGACATCATAAGTCAGATGGGTCGTGGCGAGGATCAAGAATGAGGAGAAGGACGACATGACGGCTGCTATAATTCCGGCAATGGCAATGCCCTTTAACACTGGCGGATAGTATTTCACGATGAACATCGGCAAAGCTGCATCTGCATTATCAATGCCAGGAATCAGCGTAATGATAGAACTACCCATAAACAAAAGGGACAGGGTGAACAATACCGCGCAGCATCCTGATACGATAAAGGAGAATTTTGCAGTACCGTCCGTTCTCGCTGACAAAACCCTCTGTGGCATGGTCGGATCACCCGGGCAAGCCAGGAAATACGACAAGGAGAACCCGAGAAGTGCAGGACTCATCCCATTGGCAAGCGGATCCGTCATAGACAGACCTTGCGCCTCAACACCCACAGCAACGGCATCAAATCCGCCTGCAGCTGTAATACCAACAATAGGTCCTATGATAAACAGGCCCACGATCATGATGACCAGCTGTGCAGTGTCCGTCCATACGACGGCAAACATTCCGCCAATTGCAGTAAAGGTGATGCATACCAGCGTCGCAATCGTCGTCGCCACCGGAATCGACAGGCTGAAATTGTCGCCAAAGGCATAGATGATGATCGTTCTAAACCCAGCAATATTAATTGCTACCAGAGAAACTGCATAGACAATGACTACAATTGCACTTGTCAATCTTGCATATTTGCCAAAAGACTTATTTACAATTTCCGCCAGGCTTCTTGCCTGCGTATCTCTGATTTTTTTACTCATAAATCCCAGGACGACCAGCCCGACGGCAAATCCTCCGTAGATCCAGACCATGGATCCTGCGATTCCGCTTGTATAAACGCTGCCTACAGCGCCCATGGTCATTCCTGAACCCATCATCGTAGCCAGGATGGTTCCAGTCAAAGCGAATCGGTTAAATCTCTTGCCGCCCAGGATAAAATCGTCCATATCCTTGACGTGTCCTTTGGCGATAAAGCCAATTGCCAGCATGGATACTAAAAATAGTACAATTACTACATAATCTATCGTTCCCATGTCTTTCCTCCATATTTTTCTTTAAAATACCGCCCGTCTGCTAACGAAAAAGTTCCATTTTCTCAAGACGGTCAAATGCTTCTTTGAGTGTGTCAATTCCCACTGTTGCAGCGATTCTTACAAAACCTTCTCCAGCCTGGCCGAAGCCGCTTCCCGGCAGCAGCAGCACATGTGCTTCGTCTAAGATTTGTTCCCAGATATCCATGGAGCTTACTCCGGTTTTGCTGATATCTGCGAAAACGTAGAAGGTGCCTTCCGGCTTGTTGCAGGAGATGTTCTTCATCTTCTTGATTCTTTCGTATATGTACATTTCTCTGTCATAATATTCTTTGTACAAGCCCTTCTGAATTTCCTTGCGATTCCTGATTGCGCAGATACCGCCCTTCTGTGCCATTGAATTGATGGTAAAGGTAACCGCTTCATTCACTCGGCGCATCGTTGCGATCAATTCCTTTGATGCGATAACGTGGCCCAGACGCAGTCCTGTCATGCAGTAGTCCTTTGAATAGCTGTAAAGTGTGATCACCCTCTTCGGACTCTCTTCATAAGAGCAGATGGCCTTTTTGTTGTCCGTATAGTTCAAGGCGCAGTAGATATCGTCGGCAATGACCAGGAAGTCATATTTTTCCGCCAGTTCCAGGATGCCTTTGATGTTGTCCTGACTGTATACCTTTCCGCTCGGATTACACGGCGAGTTAATCACGATGGCCTTTGTCCTGCTGGTGATGCACTTCTCAAGCTCCTGCAGATCGACGTCAAAGTTATCTTCACTCTTCGTGTTATAGACCACCAGCTTGCCCTTTGGCAGTTCAATCTGCGGCTGATAGTAGATGTAATACGGCGCGATGGCGATGACTTCATCTCCCTCGTCGAGAATTGCCTCCATGGTCAGGTACATGGCGTGAGTTCCGCCTGCCGTGATGAGAATCTCATCCATTTGGAAATCAAAATCGTAATCCTCTTTATACATCCTAATGGTTTCTTTTCTAAGTTCTTCATCTCCCAGGAACTCTGTGTATCTGGTGTGTCCCTGCAAGCCGGCTTCATACATTGCCTCAACAATCCTCTTGTCAGCGGGATAGTCAGGATCCCCGATGGAAAGATCGATGACGTCGTCGTACCGTTTTACCATTTCGTTGGTTTTGCTCAGGGCAGCTTCTTCAAACTCCCAATGTCTTTTTGCTATATATGGACTTCTCACAGCATTCATCTCCTCTATCTATTAAAATCTCAATGACAGGCAGCTCAGGCCTCCGTCTAATTTTCTATATTCTGAAGTGTCGACTAAGATCGTCTTGTATCCCATGCCTTGTACCGCAGCTAGTACGGCCGGATATCCTTCTGGTACGATGACCGTGTCATTGACCCAGATGCAGTTGGCGGCGTAGGCTTCTTCTTCCGGAATCTCGACGCAGTTGTATTTCTGAAATTCCGGCTTGGTTACGAATTCGCCGGATACCAGCATGTTGTTGTTTTCCAAATAGTTGACACCCGTCTTTAAGTGAAGAACTTCTTCTAATTTCACTTCGGAGCAGGTCATGTCATATTTAGCCAGGATCTCGGTCAGCTGTCTGATGCCTTCCTCGTTGGTTCTGGCGCTTCTTCCTACATAGAAATGATCACCGACCATCATGACGTCGCCGCCTTCCAGGGTTCCTGGAGATTTGATGTATTCGATCTGGTCGTCTGTGAAGAATTTCTTCACTGCGCCGATGATTTCGTCCTTCTCGCCGTTTCTGGATTCTGCGCCAGGGTTTGTGATGATGGCACATTTTCTTGTGATCAAAGCCGGATCCTCTACAAAACAGGAATCCGGATATCTCTCGTCAGCTTCCAGAACGGTAACGTCTACGTCGCACTGCTTCAGAGCCTCGATATAGTCATCATGTTCCTTGAGTGCCAACTCGAAATCAGGCTTTCCCGGATACAGCCCGCTGGTGATTCCCTCTACCATTGCCTTGCACGGTCTTCTGACGATGACGTGGTTAAACTTTTTCATTTTGATTTTCTCCTTTTCATTCATGGTGTTTAGATTTTTTCTGTCGGCTTTACGCCTCTTTATTATCGGTATATTATGTGCCGTTTTTCTATATTGTGGATTATACACCGTATATTATATTTTGTCAATGAATTCTGTTAATTCTGCAAAATATATTTTTTGATTTCTTTTTACCATATTCTGTGCTATCATAATTACATAAAAAGGAAACTTACCAATTTGGAGGAATTGTATGAAAAAATACAAGACGCTAAAAGATCATGTATACAGCTATATCACCGAACAGGTGTTAGAAGGAACCCTGCTTCCTTCACAGCGGATTAATGAGACCGCAATTTCCCAGGAACTATCTGTAAGCAGAACCCCTGTAAGAGAGGCTTTGATTCAGCTTTCCTGCGAAGGCATATTGGATAATGTGCCCCGGAAGGGTTTTGTCCTAAAAGCCGTCTCACAAAAAGAGGCTTCAGAACTTTATGTGGTTATCGGCGCACTGGATGGCCTGGCTGCCCAGATGACTTGCAGTGCTTTGACCGAAAAGGATTTGTCCAAAATGGACTTCTATATTCAAAGCATGGATTTGGCAATCAAAACTGATAATTACGAAATGTATTTAGAACAGCAGGAATTGTTTCATCAGGTATATATAGAAAAATGTGAAAATGAGATTCTTGAAGATACGATTTCAAGATTAAAAAGCAAGTTTTTTACCAGAGGATATTCTAAAGATAAAGAGAAAAATTCACAGAAGTTATTGTCCCAAATCAACGACGAGCATCGAGAAATTCTCAATCTTTTCAGAGAAAAGGATTCTGATGGTTTATACCGCTACATGGTCAACGTCCATTGGTCGCCGACCAACGCCCATCATGAAATACTGTGACATGACGCAATACAAAAAAGGATGCTGAATCGATAGGGAAACTCCTATCCGCTCAACATCCTTTTCTTCAATTTTGTGTTTGTTCATTTTGCCTGGCACGCAGGGCCGCCGCATCCTCATCCCAGAATCAGGGGGATCAGGACCGGCACCAGCGCCGTATGCACCACGCCGGTAATAAACGAATAAATCGCTACATCTCCTCTCGTGGATTTTTCCACAATGGGAAGGCACACGCCCATGGCCGTGGCACCGCAGATTCCGATGGCCTCCATATAGCCAACCTTCTTTGCCACGATCGGTACCAGAAGCAGAGAAAAATACTCCCTCATGATACAGTGCATAAAAGAAATCGCTGCGCATCGAGCCAGACCCCGTTCCAGGATGATTCCCGGTGCCAGAGAGTACCAGCCAAAGCCTGCCGTTACAGCAAAGGACTCCCGCAGACCGATATCCATAAAAATGGCACACAGGGCTGCGCCCAAAAATGCGCCCGTCATGATGGCGAAAGGAAAGAAGAGGATCTTTGCCCCTACCTTCTTAAAATTCTCCAAAACCGTTCCGTCCAGCCCCATATTGAAGCCGATCAGAAGCAACAGCAGAAACAGCCCCAGATTTACTGCCATCCCCGCGTAGAAATCAAAGCGTTCCATGTGTCCGGCAAAGAGCTTGCCGACCAGAAAATAACCGCCCAGCAGGCCGGTAATCACGGATACTAATATGGTCACCGCCATGACCTTCTGCGCCCTGCCTGATTTTTCTCCGCCAGCCGCCGGATCTTCTTGCAAATCTACCGCCTTGTCCTTCATCTTCGCCCATCGGTCCATGCCGACGCATCTTCTTGTAAGCGAAGCAAAGATTCCCGAAAGCACCATGACGACCAGGGTCATGACGACGGAAATCACGCCGATGGAGCTGAGATTGTCCGTCACTTCCTCGTTAGACCCCATCCTAAGTCCCATAGTCAGCAGCAAAATCGCAATCGCTGCCGTCTGGATCTTTCCCGTCCATTTGGTTACCTGGCGGTGTTCTCTCATTTTGCTGCCGATAAAATAACCGATGACGGCCAATAGGATATATGTAATCAGATCTTTCATCTATCCTGCCCTTTCTATAAAATCAACCCAAAATCAGCGGGACCAAAATTGGAACGGCCATGCTCTGTACCACGCCTGAGATAAAGGAATACATAGCGATATCGCCCCGAGTGGCCTTTTCAACGATAGGCAGACAGACGTCCATGGAAGAACAGCCGGAGACCGCCACCGCCTCCAGGTAACCTGCCTTTTTTGCCGTCATCGGAATGATCAGTACGGAAATATACTCCCTCATGATGTTATGCATAAAAGAAACGGCGCTGGCCGTCACCAGGCCTTTGTCCATGATCATGCCGGGCGCAAAGGTGTACCAGCCGAACCCGGCTCCAATGGCCAGAGATTCCCGGACAGAAAGCGGTAGGAACAGGCTGCAGAGGAACGCCCCCGCCAGAGTGCCTGCCATGATGATAAAGGGAAAGGCCAAAACCCGCAGCCCCACTCTTTTGATATGTGCAATTACCGTGCCCTCGAAACCCATATCAAAGCCGACAAAGAACAGCAGGAAGCAGAGTCCGATGGTGATCAGATTCCC
>URXI01000019.1 GCA_900551775.1 uncultured Eubacterium sp.
TGCAGATCTTCCTACGTAGAAATGATCTCCGACCATCATGACGTCTCCGCCTTCCAGGGTTCCGGGAGCTTTGATGTATTCGATCTGGTCGTCTGTGAAGAACTTCTTGACTGCCCCGATGATCTCGTCCTTCTCGCCGTTTCTGGATTCAGCGCCAGGGTTGGTGATGATGGCACATTTCCTTGTGATCAGGGCAGGATCCTCTACGAAGCAGGAATCCGGATATCTCTCATCTGCCTCCAGTACGGTGACGTCCACATCGCACTGCTTCAGCGCTGCTATGTAATCATCATGTTCCTTGAGGGCAAGCTCAAAATCAGGCTTTCCCGGATACATTCCGCTGGTGATACCCTCTACCATTGCCTTGCACGGTCTTCTAACGATTACGTGGTTAAATTTTTTCATTTTCTTTACCTCCAAAAGTTGTTTAAAATTTAAAATATAATATATTAAGTTCGATTTAAATATATTTTATATAATATATGGGCAATTGTCAATAGTATTTTGATTTTTCTGCTAACTTTTTTATTCACTCATGTAAACATTCCATGACATGACAAAGCCGGCGGCCTGAGACTTCGTGTCTCGGGCCGCCGGCCAGCAATCGCGTTAATTAAAACAAATATGGCTCTTCCCACAAGTTCAACTCTGTTCCAATCCAGCTTCCCATCGTGAACCATATCTGTGAATTTGCTTCCAATGAGAAACCAGGTATCAAAGGTCGGATACGTCATTTCAATTGCTCCTTCCCAAATATCTCGTTTAAACATTGCATTAAATTAATTATATATAATAATTTTATAATTGTCAATTCTGCATCCACTGCAGACTCCCATAAAACAAAATTCTTGTTGACGAATGTCGATTCTTTGTTCTATTATAATAGATAGTAGTCTAAGGGGAGATAAGAATATGGAAAAGTTCAAAACACTGAAAGATCACGTATATGAATACATCGCAGATCAGATACGTGACGGTACTCTGCAGCCGGAGCAGAGAGTTAACGAAAACGTAATCTGCGAAAGTCTCAATATCAGTCGGACGCCTGTACGGGAAGCGCTAATCCAGCTGACAGCCGAAGGCGTTCTAGAGAACAGAGCGCGCAAAGGCTTCGTCATCAGATCGGTGTCCGAAAAAGACGTTGGCGAAATCTATGAGGTCATCGGTGTTCTAGACGGTTACGCCGCAAAATCTTCTTGCGAACATCTCACAAAACAAGATCTTGCTGACATGGCCTTTTATATTGAAACCATGGACCTGGCAATCAAAGCTGGCAATTTCGAAATGTATCATAAGCAACAGGTAGCATTTCATCAGACTTATATTGACAAATGCGGCAACGACGCCCTGATCGATTCTATCGACAAGCTGAAAAACAAACTATTAAAGAAGAGCTATACAGAGGATGTAAATGGAAGCACGCAGAAAGTCCTCTATGCTACCAATGAAGAACATCGAAAAATATTGGAACTGTTCAAATCCGGGGATAAAGACAAATTATTCCGCTATCTTTCAGAAACGCACTGGACACCTGCATATGCAGCATACGATGCGATTATTTAACAACAAGTTGAGGGGCTGTCCGCCCCTCATTTTACTTTTTTGCTACTTCTAAAAAGCCCGACGGCTGTTTCTTATATGTAGCCAGACTCACGCCTACCAAAGCGATAGCACAGGCTATGGCGCCGGGAACGGTAGCTCCCAGGCCAAATGGCATCCCTGCCAGCTTCCAGCCGACGCAGACCGCGAAACCACTGATCATGCCGGCAATAATGCCGCTCTTCGTGGCCTTTCTCCAATACAACGCTGCAAATGCAGGCAATCCCGCCGCTGCCGCATAAAAACTCCAGGCAAACATCAGAATTGAATATGCATTCTTGATATATAAGGCAATCACTAGTGCGCCTAAAGGCAAAACAATGGCAAAGATACGCGAAAGGCGGATCTCATTCTTTTCTTTTAACTGCGGATTAAAAGTTTTGACGATGTCGTGAACGCAGGTCTGCACTGATACCAGCAGATAGCTGTCTGCGGTAGACATGATGACGGACAGGATTCCCGCCAGGGCAAGACCGGTAAGTCCCACTGGCAGAACCGCGATGGCCAGCGCTGGAACAGTAGCATCCGTGGAACCATACTGTCCCAATATATCATCGCCGATAATCTGGTGGGCGATAAGGCCCATGAAAAATACTAGGAATATGGTAATGCCATAGACGAAGGTACCCAGGAACATGCCTCTCTTTGCGGATTTCTGATCCTTTGCCGCAAATGCCCGCTGCCACATTTCTGCGCCTGCCAAAGTAAAGACCAGGTACGTGACGATATCGCCCAGGATATCGCCGTTGATCTGCGGCTTTACCAGCGCCGGGTCCAGATTAGCTGTGAAATTGGAAAATCCCCCGACAGTATATAAGGATGCCACTGGAATTAGGATATATACGAAGATCAGCAGCATAAAAAACTGTACGACATCTGTGTATACCACGCCAAAGAGCCCCGACGTGGCGGTATAAACCATAAATACGATACAAGCAATCAAAGCACCTACCTCATAAGACAACCCGACTTCTCCGCCCAGCATGCTGATAATCGTAGCTGTCGCCGTAACCTGAGAAGCCACGGTGCCCATCATGGTAAAAGCAATCATCCCGCCTAAGATGATCTTTGCCGTCTTTCCAAAACGACGTTCAAAGAGTTCGGGCATGGACGTGACATTGTGCTGAAACCCAATGGAAGAAATTCTGCCAGCAATACCCGAAAAGATGAACATGCCCAGAAGATAAGGCAGAGCGGTCATAACTGCCTTAAATCCGTCAGAATAGGCGACGCCCGCTCTTCCCATCAGGCCGCTGCCGCCGATAATGGTTGCGCAGACAGTGGCCATCATGACGATAGGGCCAAACGTCCGCCCTGCGATATAGTAATCTCCTATGTTCTTTACCTTCTTCATAAAGTGCACGCCGATTAAGACGAGCGCAACCAGGTATGCCCCAATAATGACAAGGTCAATTGTCTGTAATTGATTATGTGCCATAGATTTACCTCCAATCCTCTTTACTGATAAGTTCTGTACAATCTTTTGAATTCAAGAATATCTCAACGTTTTCCACCACTTCAGGAGGGCCGACAAAGATGACATAATCTCCGCCGTATAGTTCGGCATGGGGTCCTGGTGAGATCATCGTATTATAACCCCGCCTGATGGCAACGATAGTAGCGCCAGTGGCTTGCCAGAACTGCAGTGAAGCCAGATTTTTTCCAATCTTATCGGAATCAGGCGATATGCGTACCTGGTAATTAGGAAGGCTCTGTTCCGCTACAGTGGAAAACGTCTCACTCTCCAGGATATCTGTGCAGACTTCCAAAATCCGACGGCTGGTCTCATCGTGTTGCTCCAGCAGATTCCTCAGCTCTGCCGCTTTCTCGCGGCGATCTAATTGTTCCTCCAAGTTCTGTGCACAACGTCTGGCGTTATCTGTAGACAGTACATAAACACCACTCTGCCCTTTGATCTCTACCACTTTCATATCAGCGAGAATCTGTAAGGCTCTGCGCATGGTCTCTGGTGAAACCTGATACTCTGAAGATAATTTCGAACGTCCCGACAACCTTTTTCCGATGGGAAGATCTCCTTCCGCGATACGCGACGCCAGAAAATATGCAATTCTTATGTATTGTGGAAAGGTATCGGCGCTCATACTTTCACGCTCCTGTTCAGAATATTCTCTACATTAATATATTACAACTGACAACTTTATTTGTCAACAAGTATGTTAGTTATCAGCACTCAAATTAAAGATGCAAAAGAGCAGGTCTTACAAGATTGAATTCTTTGTAAAACCTGCTCTTTTTTCTTATTCCTATTCTTCTGCCCACGCCGCTTCATCGGCGTAAACCACGAAACGGTCTTTGATATCCACATGACCGCCTTTGATGTCGATCAGCTTCAAATTCTTAGCGCCAGCTTCGCGGATTTTGACTCTGCCTTTCTCAGCAAGGAGCTTCACGCACCAGACGTGATGGGCCATAAAGCCTTCTTCCCCTTCGGTGGTCGGCACGACGACCAATTCCACCTGACCAGAGTAGAACATTTCCCTCGGCGTGATGATCTCCAGCAAAACGCCTCTATCCGCATCACTCATGTGCCTGCTCCTTAGATTCTTCGTACTTCGCTACGACATCATCAATGCCGCCGGCAAAGAGGAACATGGATTCTGGAATTTCGTCGTGCTTCCCTTCCAAAATCTCCTTAAAGCCGCGCACCGTCTCCGCAATTGGCACATATTTTCCCTTCATGCCGGTAAACTGTTCGGCTACGCTGAATGGCTGCGACAGGAATCTCTGAATCTTTCTCGCTCTAGCAACTGTTTCTTTGTCTTCCTCAGAAAGTTCATCCATGCCTAAGATGGCGATGATATCCTGCAAATCTCTGTATTTCTGCAATACCTTCTGCACACCTCTGGCTACTTCGTAATGCTCTTCTCCCAAAATCAGCGGATCGAGAATTCTCGAGTTGGAGGCCAAAGGGTCTACTGCCGGATAGATGCCCAGCTCTGTAATGGAACGGGACAGAACGGTAGTCGCATCCAGGTGGGCGAAGGTCGTAGCCGGGGCCGGGTCAGTCAAGTCGTCAGCCGGTACGTAGACCGCCTGAACCGAAGTGATAGAACCCTCTTTTGTAGATGTGATCCGCTCCTGCAATGCGCCCATCTCCGTAGCCAGGGTCGGCTGATATCCTACCGCAGATGGCACACGGCCCAGCAATGCTGAAACCTCTGAGCCTGCCTGGGTAAACCGAAAGATGTTGTCGATAAACAATAACACATCCTGTTTCTCTTTGTCTCTGAAATATTCCGCCATGGTCAAACCTGTCAGAGCCACTCTCATTCTGGCGCCAGGCGGTTCATTCATCTGTCCGAACACCATGGCAGTCTTCTTCAGTACGCCTGATTCTGTCATTTCATTGTACAGATCGTTCCCTTCTCTGGTTCTCTCCCCGACACCGGCAAATACAGAAATTCCACCGTGTTCCGTAGCGATATTGTTAATCAGCTCCTGGATCAGAACGGTCTTTCCTACGCCGGCGCCGCCGAAGAGACCGACCTTTCCGCCCTTTGTATAAGGTGCGATCAAGTCGATGACTTTGATACCCGTTTCAAAGATATGAGACGTCGTATCCTGATCTTCAAATTTCGGCGCCTGTCTGTGAATCGAACTCTTCACTTCTGTTACAACTGGGCCTTTTTCATCAATGGGATCTCCCAAGACGTTAAACAATCTGCCCAGAACTTCCTTGCCTACAGGGACCTTAATCGGTTCCCCCGTGTCAATGGCTTCCATTCCTCTCGACAATCCATCAGTAGAAGACAAGGCGACGCATCTCGCCTGGTCGTCACCGATATGCTGATGTACCTCTGCCACGATGTTTTTTCCATCGACCGGAATCTCGATGGCGTTGAGCAGCTCCGGCATCTCGTCGGGATGGAATCTGATATCTATTACAGGTCCAATAATCTGATGTATTGTTCCTTTATTCAATGATTTTCACCTCCAATTGCATTTTGCTGTATAACGGTAGTTATCGCTGTGCCTCTGACCCCGCAACGATTTCTATGATTTCGTCGGTAATTTCAGACTGTCTGGCATGGTTATATTCTAGCTGCAGATCTGCCAGCATATCCTTTGCATTGTCATTGGCATTCTCCATTGCTGTACGTCTCGCTGCATATTCACAGGTCGCAGACTCGATACATGTGCTGAAAATCATCAATTCAATGTATTTCGGTATGAGGTAGCTAAAGACCTCTTCTGCAGAGGGGCCATATTCGATGGGATTGGTGTAGCCGCCCTGCTCGCCTTTACTGTGAATGTCGATAGGAAGCAGCTTCTTCACAATGACTTCCTGCTTCAGCGTGTTGACATAGGAGGTGTATACGATGTCGATCTCATCAATTTCGCCTTTTGTGTACAGCTCCATCAGCGGTCCGCTGATTTCCCTCGTCTCTTCAAAGGTCACTGTGTCCGCCGGTGCGTCGTGCTCCATCAAAATCTCCACACCGTGATGAGCAAAATACTCCCTGCCCTTGGAACCGATGGTCACCATCCGCACATTGCTGTAATCGTTGGTGTATTCAGAAAGCTTTTCTGTCATGGTTCTGATGACATTGCCGTTGAAACTGCCACAGAGTCCGTTACTGCTGGTGATCAAAACGTAACACTTCTTTCTGACCTCTCTGCTGCCAGTCAGAAAACGCTGGGGGACATCCTCTACGTCATCCAATGTCTCCTGAATGGATTCCAGCAGTCTGCCAAGATAAAGCTTGGAACTCTCAAAAGCGGACTTTGCCTTACGCAGTTTTGCAGCAGAAACCAGCTTCATAGCGTTGGTGATCCTCTCCGTGCTGCCAATACTTTTGATCCGTCTCTGGATGCTCTGCATTTGCTCAGCCATCGATAAAACCTACCTTCTTGAACTCCTTGATGCCCTTGATCAGCAGTTTCTCAGCATCAGCGCTGTAGTCCCCCGTACTGCGGATTTCCTTCCCGATCTCCGGGAAATGGTCATCCATATATGGATAAAATTGTTTCTCAAATGATCTAATCTGATCGACGTCGATGTCATCCAGATATCCATTGGATGCTGCATAGAGAATCATCACCTGGTGCACTACGTCTACTGGACCGTACTGTCCCTGTTTGAGAATCTCCATGAGGATCCTGCCGTGATCCAGCTGCTTCTTCGTGCTGGCATCCACATCAGAGCCGAACTGAGAGAAGGTCTGCAGTTCTCTGTACTGTGCCAACATCAGCTTGATCTTGCTGGATACCTTCTTCATCGCCTTGATCTGCGCATTTCCGCCTACACGGGAAACTGAAATACCCGCGTTAATTGCCGGTCTCTGACCAGAGAAGAACAACTCCGTTTCCAAGAATATCTGTCCGTCTGTAATAGAGATGACGTTGGTCGGTATATAGGCGGAAACATCGCCAGCCTGTGTTTCAATCAGCGGCAGCGCTGTAATGGAACCGCCACCCAATTCATCTGACAGCTTTGCCGCTCTTTCAAGCAGGCGACTGTGAAGATAAAACACATCGCCCGGATAGGCTTCTCTTCCCGGCGGTCTACGAAGAAGCAGGGACATCGCTCTATAGGCGACAGCGTGCTTTGATAAATCATCGTAGATGATCAAAACATCTTTTCCTTTATACATGAAGTATTCAGCGATGGCACAGCCGGAATACGGCGCGATGTACTGCAGCGGCGCAACTTCGCTGGCCGTAGCAGAAACGACTATGGAATATTTCATCGCGCCCTGGTTCTCCAGGTTCTGCACCAGCTGGGCTACCGTGGATTTTTTCTGCCCGATGGCAACATAGATGCAGATGACGTCCTTGTCTTTTTGATTCAATATGGTATCAATGGCGATGGCCGTCTTTCCTGTCTGTCTGTCGCCGATGATCAGTTCGCGCTGTCCTTTGCCGATGGGCATCATGGCGTCGATGGCCTTGATCCCCGTCTGCAGCGGCTCGTTGACCGACTTCCTCTGCAAGACCCCCGGAGCCGGATACTCTATCGGCCTGTGTTCCGTCGTTTCAATGGCGCCCTTGCCGTCGATAGGCTGGCCCAGAGCATCTACTACACGGCCGATCATGGCATCTCCAACGGGAACATCCACTACGGTTCCTGTCGGCTTTACGATGTCGCCTTCTCCGATCTCTCTGTCAGAGCCCAGAATGACCGCGCCTACATTGTCTTCTTCCAGATTCAGCGCCATGCCGTAAGTCTCTCCCGGGAACTCCAGAAGTTCTCCGGACATACACCGGTTCAGCCCGTAGACTCTGGCGATGCCGTCACCTACCTGCATGACCGTGCCAAAATCAGAGATCTCCAGCTGTTTGCTGTAATTCTTTATCTGTTCCTTTATCAGACCACTTATTTCATCAGGTCTTAAATTCATAGAGGTTTCCCTCCCTTCTATAGCTTTTTCAGTTTATATTCTAAGTCATTGAGGCTGGCCCGCAGAGATGCGTCGATCAGCTTCCCGTCTACCAAAAGCTTGACGCCGCCCAGCAGGCTCTTGTCAATCTTGTTTTTCAGTTTGACCTTCTCCTTCAGCAGATTGCCTGCCTCCATCTCAAATTTCTCAATCTGCGCCTGGCTGAGAGGGACGGCTGAATAAATCTTGCCATAGGCCTCGCCTCTGTATTCATCCATCAATTTCAGATATTCCCTGACGATTCTATGATAATGAAGCATTCTGTCCTTATCTATCAGGATGTATAGAAAGGATAACACTTCTTCGCTGACCCTGCCCTGAAACACATTCCGAATCATGGTCTTCTTTTTGACCACAGGAATGGCAGGATTGCACAGCAAGCTGACATAATCCTCTTCCTTTTTCAATATGATATCGATCTGATCGATTTCTTCTTTGATTTCATCAATCTTGTCAAGTTCAACAGCTGCATCAAAGAGGGCCTTCCCATAAGTCATTGCTATCATTAACTCCATGGCGTCTCACCGGCCTCCTTGATAATCTTGTTGATGATTTCTTCATGATTTTCAGGGGAAAGTTCTTTCTCCAGAATCTGTTCGGCAGCCATCATTGCCAGACTGCCCACTTCCTCCTGCAGCTCTTTCCTGGCGTTGTACTGCTCGCGCCTGATTTCCTTCTGCGAATGATCCATCAGGTTTCTCGCCTTTTCGTTGGCGCTGTCGATGATCTCCTTGGCCTGCACCTTGGCTTCATCTCTGGCTGCCTTGAGGATCTGTCTGCTCTCATTCTCTACACCAGCGATTTTGGCCTCGTAGTTCTTTAGCTTCTCGTCTGCCAGCTTATTGACTTGATCCGCATTTTCCAGGGAACTCTTGATTGCATTTTCTCTGTCCATCATGAACTTATGGACTTTCTCAAAGAAGAATACTTTCAGGACGATGAATAAAACGACGACGGTCACCAGGGAAAACAATAGATTCCAATCCAGCGCTAACAGCGATTGATACATTTCCACGTTTATCCGCCTCCTTCCGTGAGTTCTATCCTCTTAGAGTTTTGCCGTCATCATGATGGCGATGACAAAGGTCAGGACGCCGATGGTCTCCATGATGGCCATACCGACGATCATCGTGGTTCTGATCGCATTGCCGGCCTCCGGCTGCCTCGAAATACCTTCCAATCCTTTGCTCAGTCCCAGACCCTGACCGATCGCGATACCTAACGCTGCAAGCCCCATTGCGATGCCTGCTCCTATTGCAATAATGCCCATTTTTCTACCTCCATTTATTTGTTCTCATTATTTATTTGTTTTATCGTTTTATCTTCTGTATGAACTCTGGACGATACGCCTTCCATCGCCGACGCCAGGAATACCATGGTCAGCATCGTGAAGATGTAAGTCTGAATCGCCGGCTCAAAGATATCAAAGAAGCCGTTGAGGGGCAATACGGTAACAGCCCGCAGAAATGGAACATCTGTGAGCAAGCTGCTCAGGAATTCCATCAAGGTCATCCACAGGTCTACTACGATGACGCCTCCCAGAATATTTCCGAAAAGTCGCAGTGAAAGCGACACCGGCAAAGTGATATCTTCTAAAATTTTTAAGGGAAACATAAACGGATATGGATCGCACATCTCCCGTAATCTTCCTCTTACGCCCAGTTTCCTTATACTGTTGGCTTGAATCAGAATAAAAGTCAGACCAGATAAGGCAAAGGTTACATTCAGATCCGCCGTAATCGGCCGCAGGCCCAAAAGGCCCAGGGAACTGCCACAGACGATGAATGCAAAGATTGTTCCGATGTAAGGGGCAAAATGTTCATTTTCCTCTCCCATATTCTCTCGGGTATACTTGTATATCCATCCGACGATGGTTTCTGCTACGATTTGTTTCCCCTTTGGGACAGTTTTGAGGCCGCTTCCCAGCCAGATCCCCACTGCCGCTAAGATGACGGCGAGGATGAGTCCAAAGAGGGTACTCTCTGTAATCAGCAGTTTCCCATCTGCGAGACTGAGGATAATACGAGATCCCAGCTCGTCAATGTTTATCATTCTATCCCTCCTTCACATATGTAATCACTGAAGCTGCAGTCAGGCCCAATACGCCGAATCCGTATGCAGCCAGTGCCACGACATTCATTCTATAGCAAAGATATCCTGCTATCCCAAAAAATAAAAACCTCCCCATGTGAAGCAGGAAGGCCAACCATATTCGTTTTCCGTCTATAGCACAATCAATTACTTTTTCTAAAGCAATCAGATTAACGGTCACTGCACATATTCCCATTATTAAGCCTAGCGTAAATCTCCAGTCAAATCCAAGAACGAACAGAGAAAAGGCCTCACAAAGCAAACCGTAAACCACCATATAGAAGAAGATCTTCCTTTTTTCTCTTGTAAACTTTTCCCTGTTCATTTTGAACTACACCTCATTATATGCTTTTTTTAAAAAATGTAAATAGAACTTTAGTATATTATTTGTGATATGTCTCATTTCGAATTATTTTGAAACTTCTGTATAACTGTTCTAATAAGATGACCCTCATCATTTGATGGGGGAAAGTCATCTCGGAAAAGGACAGCTTGAAATCCGCCCGCTGGCTGACTGCTTCACTGAGACCCAGACTTCCGCCGATGACAAAGGCGAGATTGCTGATACCGTCAACTGCCAGTTTCTCTACTTTTTCCGCCAATTTTTCAGAAGACAGCATTTTCCCTTTCACTTCCAAAGTGACGACATACACACCGTCCCTGATCTTCTTGAGAATTTCTTCACCTTCTGCCTCTTTGACAGCCTGTTCTTCTGCCGGACCTGCCTTATCCGGCAGTCTGGATTCTTTCAGTTCCACAATTTCCAAATTGCAGTAGCTCCTCAACCGTTTTGAATATTCGCCGACAGCGTCTGTCCAATATCTTTCCTTTAGTTTTCCAACACATATGATAGAAATATTCATAAAATTTTACACTTCCACAAATGGACTTACCTGGTCCCTGTTCGCAATATCCAATTTCAAATCCTTATCTATGTAAAAATCCTCTTCAAAGAGAATGTTTCTGATGGTCAGAAATGCCTGCCCCGGCGTATTGTTCTCTTTGCTCAGATGGGCGAGAACCACATGGGGAATCCTGTCGTGCTCTCTTTTTTTCAGCATCTGACAGAGGCAATAGCCCGCCGCCTCATTGGACAGATGTCCCTCATCTCCTAAGATTCTTCTCTTCAAAGGATATGGATATGCACCCATCTTCAAAATATTCACCTCGTGATTCGCCTCCAGGACAAGAAGGTCTGCCGTCTCCACTTGATGGAAGATTTCCTCGGAAACATATCCCGTATCAGTTACGATGGTGACCTGCCTTCCAGCGTGAGCAAAAGAATATCCCGTCGGTTCCGCCGCATCATGGGAAAGGTGAAAAGGATTCACCTGGATATCCCCGATGTAAAAAGGTTCTTCCTTCAGTACGCCATAGGCTCTTTCCCCAGGTACTTTGTCCGCAATCTCTTTCAGGGTGCCCTCTGATGCATAAACCCTTGCGTTTGCAGCCTTTTTGCTCACCATGCGCAGGCTCCGCACATGGTCGATATGTTCGTGGGTGATGAGAATGCCGTCAATTTCCTCCGGCTCGACGCCGCATTCCTCAAGACCTGCAAAGACCCGCTTCCCCGTAATTCCTACGTCCACCAATAACGTTGTATGTTCACTTTTCACCATATAGCAGTTGCCGGAGCTGCTGCTGGCAAAAGAGCAGAATTTTAGTGCCATCATTCACCTCATATTTTTTTCTCTCGTTTTTATTAATGGATTTATTGTATCACAATTAAATACGAGGTTCCAGTCGTAAATGCTTCCGTTCTCAATCCGTTATTCATATTGAAACGACAATCTCATTGAGCCCGTCGTGAAAAGGCACCCATCTCTCCCATTCACCTGCTTCTTTGAACGGTAGCGCTTCCCCGAAGTCTCGGAGAACAAACTCATTTTGCAAATCGACTAGTAAAAGCGCCATCTTCTTAGGATCAATCTTTGGTTCCTCGACCTCCCCCAATCGTCTCATAATACAAATTCAGATATTTGTCCTTCACTTTCATACGTTCGGCCGCCCGTTTTTTGATATTGCTATTATTTTATTGCGAGTCTCGTGCCAAAGCGGCAAATTTTTTAAATTATTTTGTTAAACCCCTTGTTGGTGTTGAAATTTTAATACTTACTTGAATCGTTCTTTGCCTGACGCGCCGCTCCTGGCTCTGAACAACCATAGCTTCGTTACCCTTTCGTAACGAAGCGCCAAAAAGAAATTGCCTTTCCGTAACAAATGGAGGGGTGCATTCATCATTGTCAAACTTATGGTTAGTGACCCACGTATCATTGACCAGACATTTGGGACATATATTTGGGACAGACCTGACAGTCCTGGCAGTCCTTTTGGCAGACAGTCCTGGCAGTCCGCAATCGCCGACTTTGCAAAATATGTCCCGGACTTTTTTTCGGCTCTGCTCTTTTGCGGACTGCCATGCAGCAACAGCAATATGTCAGATGGATCTCGTAATGAGAGCCGAATACAAAAAACCGAAATGCAATATCAGCCACAAAATTTTCCAATCTTTGTTGTACTTTTCGGTAAAATAAGGCATAATAGATATGTTAAAAATTTCAACAAAGGGGAAAAACATGACGATTTTGAGAATTTATACAGATGGAGCCTGCGCGGGCAACCAGAGCAGCGAGAATGTCGGCGGATGGGGATCTATTTTAGAATTTGGAGAACACAAAAGAGAAATGTTCGGCGGAGAAGCGAATACTACCAACAACCGCATGGAACTGACTGCAGTAATAGAAGCTTTTAAGGCATTGAATCAAGGTGGACAGACTGTAGAGGTGTTTACCGACAGCGCCTATGTCGCAAATTGTTTCAGAGAAAAATGGTATGAGAGCTGGGAAAAGAACAAATGGAAGAATGCTGCCAGGAAATCTGTGGAAAATCAAGAACTTTGGCGAGAATTACTTGCATTAGTAAGGCAACATGATGTAAAATTCTATAGGGTAAAAGGCCATGTCAATCTGAACAGCAAATCAACAGATTTCGGCAAGCTTTATGAGAAATTTATAAGTTGGAACGGCAGTCGTTTCACTTTTGAAGATTTTGAATATATAACCACCATGAATAATCGTGCCGATGAATTGGCAAACATGGGCATAGATCGAGTAAAAGGAGAGATGTAACATGGAAAGAAAAGTAGGAACTGTATCAAGAGGACTGAGAGCTCCTATCATAAAAGAGGGCGAGGATCTTTCGCAGATTGTCATTGACACTGTTATGGACGCTGCCAATTCCGGGGAGTTTACAATTCAGGATAGGGATATCCTGGCAATTACTGAATCTATATTGGCCAGATCACAAGCAAACTACGTTACTATAGAACAGATTGCTGCCGACGTGAAGGCGAAACTGGGTGGAGAAACCATCGGTGTCATCTTCCCAATTCTCAGCAGAAATAGATTTGCCATCTGCCTGCGTGGTATCGCAAAAGGGGCAAAAAAGGTGGTTTTAATGCTCAGCTATCCAGCCGACGAAGTGGGAAATCATCTGGTCGATTTGGATCTGTTGGATGCCAAAGGAATTAACCCGTATTCAGATGTCTTGTCTCAGGAAAAGTTCGAAGAACTTTTTGGTAAATCAAACCATACTTTTACGGGCATGGATTACGTGAACTACTACAAGGGCATTATCGAAGAAGAAGGGGCCGAAGCAGAGGTCATCTTCTCCAATAATCCAAGAACGATTTTGGACTATGCGAAGAGAGTTCTGACTTGTGATATTCATACGAGAGTGAGAACAAAGAGACTGCTCAAAGAAGGCGGCGCAGAAATTGTCTGCGGCATGGACGACATATTGACAGCAAGCGTAGATGGCAGCGGCTACAATGACAAGTACGGGCTTTTGGGTTCCAACAAATCCACAGAAGATTCCGTTAAGCTATTCCCAATTCACTGCCAGGAATTTGTCGACGGCATTCAGAAGAAAATCAATATATTGACAGGCAAGACCATCGAGGTCATGGTCTATGGCGACGGCGCCTTCAAGGATCCTGTAGGCAAGATCTGGGAGCTGGCTGATCCCGTGGTTTCCCCAGGATATACAAAAGGGCTGGAAGGAACTCCAAATGAAGTAAAACTCAAATATCTGGCAGACAACGAATTCGCAGACCTCAAAGGCGAAGAACTACAGGCTGCAATCAGCGAGTACATAAAACACAAGGACGAAGAACTGGGTGATTCTATGGTCGCGCAGGGAACGACACCGAGAAGGCTCACCGACCTGATCGGCTCCTTATGCGACTTGACCAGCGGCAGCGGCGACAAAGGAACGCCGTTCATCTATATTCAAGGATATTTCGACAACTATACAAAATAAGACCAGTCAAAAAGCTGTCCGCAATGGACAGCTTTTTCAATTCCAGTATAATCTCTCAACGGTTTATTTCACCGGAATATAAATTTTAATCTCGTTCTCCGGATCATCGTAAGACGTCACTTCCCGTTCATAAACTTCAAAATCTTCACGATCGTCCAGCTCTTCTTTTGTCGTTAAGAACCAAGTGCCATAGATGTATTGATAGGTTTTATGCAAATTAGCAAAGGTGCCTCGATGGGTGAAGACTGCATATCGACCTGCAGGCAGTATTTTTCTGACCAACGGCTGTGGAAGATTGTCAAAATCCCTTACCGCTCCGCCCACCACCACTGAAAAAGAGATATCCCCTTCTTTTGTATAGGCAGCCTGCTGTGTTTCACAGATACTATACCCCGTGCCTGTGAACGAAGCCATGTCCTTATACAAGCGCAGAAAACGTTCCCATAATGCGGGAATCTGGTTATCTGAAAAAGCAGCGTTTCCCCGGATTCCGACTACTTTCGTCTCTTCCATATGAAGGATTTGGGGAGAATGGGAAATGTTGTTAGCAATATGGGCTACATCTTCCGGCGCCAATTCTCGCTTTGCTTTTACCGCTAAGTCCAGCCCTGCCTTCCGGTAGGCTGAAGGGCTGCATCCGAAAACAGATTTAAATGCTCTGCTGAATGCCTCTGATGATGCAAAACCGCTGTCGAAGGCAATATCTATGATTTTCTTACGAGAGTGAACCAGCTTTTCAGAAGCGTCATACAGTCTGCGCCGGTGAATATAACGCCCGACCGATTCGCCCATTACCGAGGTGAAAAGCCGTGTCATGTAATAATAAGAATAGCCGGTCTCTCTCGATACGTCCTCCAAACCGATATCTTCATTCAAAAATCAGCAAAAACTATCATGTATTACATACCCTCTTTTGGTACGCTATAACGTGCAAGTTATAAATTCAGCATAAGCAAAGTAGAGGTGTAATAGATGAAAGATATGATTGTACAGGGACTCACGCAAAATAATTTAAAGCACGTTTCATTTCACATTCCAAAGGAAAAGATTACGGTATTTACCGGTGTGTCCGGCTCTGGTAAATCCAGCATTGTCTTTGATACCATCGCGGCAGAATCACAGCGGCAGATGAATGCCACCTATCCGGCTTTTGTCCGATCAAGGTTTCCCAAATATCCAAAACCAGAGGTAGAGCGCATTGACAATTTGACGCCCTCTGTGGTGGTCGATCAATCCCCTTTAGGCGGCAACGTCCGCTCGACGGTAGGAACCATCAGCGGCCTCTACTCCAGTCTCCGCCTGTTGTTTTCGAGGATAGGCACTCCCTATGGAGGTACAGCCTCCTGTTTCTCCTTTAACGACCCAAGCGGCATGTGCAAAACCTGTTCCGGCCTTGGCAAGGTAACAAGAATCGATGTCGAGGCCATGATAGATCCCGAAAAATCATGGAGAGAGGGCTGCGTCAAGGATTCTCTATATCGTCCCGGTTCCTGGTACTGGAAACAATATGCAGAGTCGGGATTATTTGATCTTGAGAAACCTGTCAGGGACTATTCCCGCGAAGAATACAATCTGCTTTTATATGGCTCCCGCGACGGCAAAAGCGCACCAGAAAACCCTAAAGTGACGGGATTGTATCACAAATATACAAAAACCCTTTTGAATCGTAACCTCAGTGACAAGAGCAAACATACCCAAGAGAAATCACAGCATCTGGTTACAGAGATGGAGTGTCCAGACTGTCGTGGCAAACGGTTGAATGAAACGGTTCTTTGCTGTAAGATAAACGGTTATTCCATTGCAGATCTCTGTGAGATGGAACTGACACAGCTCCGCGAAGTGTTGCTGCAGATAACCGATCAAAAAGTAAACCTGCTAATACAGACACTTGTTGAAGGCCTTGACAGAATGATTGAAATCGGCTTGCCATATCTGCATCTGAACCGGGATACCCCGTCCTTGTCCGGCGGGGAGGCACAGAGGCTGAAGCTGGTCCGATACATGGGCAGCAGCCTGACCGGTATGACCTATATCTTTGACGAGCCCAGTGCAGGAATGCATCCCCGCGACGTCTACCGTATGAATACTCTGCTGCGCCAGCTTCGTGACAAGGGCAATACGGTCCTCGTAACATGCTCCAATCTCTGCCTGTCAAGCAGGAGCCTCGCCGCTGGTCGAGCAGTCTGCCCATTCGCGGTGCCTGCCTGCATAACCTTAAGAATGTGGATGTGGACATTCCTCTGGGCATTATGACCGTTGTCACCGGTGTGGCAGGTTCAGGCAAGAGCACTTTAATTTCCCAAGTATTTGCCAGGGAATACGAGGATGACATCGTGATGGTGGATCAAGGACCCATTACAGCGACAAACCGATCCACCCCCGCTTCCTATCTCGGTTTTTTCGATGCCATACGAAAGCTGTTAGCAAAAGAGAATCTGAAGCCGGATGGTTTATTCAGTTTTAATTCTATGGGAGCCTGTCCGGTATGCGGCGGCAAAGGGGTCATCGTTACGGAACTGGCATTTATGGATCCCATCATTACAACATGTGAAGCCTGCAACGGCATGCGATATAGTCGAGAAGCCCTCGCCTGCACTTATAAAGGGAAAAACATCGTCGATCTGCTGAATCTGACTGCCTCCCAGTCCATGGAAATATTTGACGATGTCAAAATCAAAAAACGGCTAAAGCTGTTGGCGCAGGCAGGACTATCCTATCTGACTTTGGGACAGCCCCTCAGTACACTGTCCGGCGGTGAACGGCAAAGAATCAAGCTGGCCAAAAACTTAGGAAAAACCGGCAGTATCATTGTGATGGACGAACCCACTACGGGACTTCACATGTCCGATATCCAAAATCTTTTGAAGTTATTTGACCGAATCGTATCTCAGGGCAACACTTTGGTGGTCATTGAGCACAACCTTGACGTGATGAAACAGGCGGATTGGATCATCGACATCGGTCCCGACGGAGGCAAAAACGGCGGAGAGGTTGTCTTCTCTGGAACGCCTGGACAGATGGCGCGAGATGCAAAAACCCTTACTGCAGATAGCCTGCGGGCATCCTTGTCTGAATAGGCGGCGACAATCATTCCAAGACTTCGCCTTAAAGTTCCACTTGACAACTGTACTTATTGTATATATACTGTACTTATCAAATAAGTACAGTGAGGTGCACTTGTGGAAATCATATTGACCAACAGCAACACAAAACCAATTTATGAACAGATTACCTCTCAAATCAAAGCGATGATTATGGGCGGCAGCCTTAAAACCGGAGATTCTCTTCCTTCTATGAGAGCCTTGGCCAAAGAACTGCATATCAGCGTGATCACCGCTCAACATGCCTACGAAGACCTGCAGCGCGACGGCTTTATTACGACGATTGCAGGCAAAGGAACCTTTGTCGCCGCCCAAAACAAAGATTTTATACGGGAAGAACAACTGCGCAGCGCCGAAGAGAAGCTGCGGGACGTAGCTGACATCGGCAGAACCAACGGTATTGCACTTGCCGATCTAATCAAAATTCTAACGATGTTTTATGAGGAGGGTTAATCATGGAAAATATTCTCAGTCTAAAAAATGTTGCAAAGGAATACAAGGACTTCACCCTCGATCATGTAACCTTTGATCTCCCCAAAGGCGTCGTTCTTGGAATGATCGGGGAAAACGGCGCAGGCAAATCCACCTGTATCTCGGCAATTTTAGATATGATCAGATTGGACGGCGGGGAAATCAAAATATTCGGGGAAGATCACCACACTGCCGGCAAAGCTGTGAGAGAAAAAATCGGCATCGTCATAGACGGGATCAATCAGATTCCCTACTTTAACTGCAAGGACTTGGATGCCGTCTACAGAAAAATTTATCGCCATTGGAGCAGCGAAAAGTTCCATACTTGTTTAGAGAAATTCCGGCTGCCGAAAGAAAAACCGACCAAAGAGTTCTCTAAAGGCATGAACGTAAAACTTAATTTTGCCATCGCCCTCTCCCACGGCGCTGAGCTGCTCCTGCTGGACGAAGCCACATCTGGCCTGGACCCGGTCATGCGCGATGAAATATTGGAACTGTTACAGGAATTCTTGCTGGATGAGACCCATTCCGTGTTGATTTCCTCCCACATCACCAGTGACTTAGATAAAATTGCCGACTACCTGCTCTTTCTTCACGAAGGAAAGATCCGTTTTTTAAAATCTATGGAAGAAGTGCAGAACAACTACGGTATATTAACCTGCGGAAAAGATCTGTTCGAATCCATTGCAGGAGAAGACTACGACGCCTATATAGAGGAAACTTTTTCTTATCGGCTGCTGATCAACAATCGAACAGAACTACAGCAGCACATCCACGGCTTGACCATTGAGCACGCCACCATCGAAGATATTATGCTGTTCTACATCAAGGGGGTATTACCATGTCAGGATTAGTTTATAAAGACCTTTTAGCCTATGTGAGAAAAACTCGTAAGTTCACTTGGGTTATGGAATTCTTTTTTCTCCTATTCTTTATCATAGGCATCAAACATCGGATCTCTGTTTTTACTTTTTGTCTCCTCGTCACTCCGGTCAACGCCTCCGGCATGGCGACCACGTTGAAGGAGTTGGATATCAACTACAGCGGGCGGTTTAACCTGACCCTGCCCTTCTCTCACAAGGAGCTGGTGCTTTCCAGATTTCTCTCTGTCTTCAGCGTACATATACTATACGCAATGGAATTGCTGGTTTTCTCTGTTGTCAGATATTTTGTCTATGGTGATTTTCCTTTCCCCACTTATCTTGCAATATGTGCGGCAGGCGTATTGGTCGGTATCTGCATGACGGCATTGAACTTGTTAGCTTCATTTACTGCCAGCTTGAACACCAGTGCCGTCCTTTATCTAGTCATTATCGCAGTTTTTCTAGTAGCGTATCTGATTGCACTGTTTACCGGCCTGAATATAGAGAACCTGCTGCAGATGAGCGCCGGCTTCATTCTGGCAGCGGGTACTGCCTTGACCACTGCTATCGTGCTGATCAGCTATGCTTTATCAGTTAGAATCTACATCAAAAAGTTAGGATGACAAAAGAGGAGCCGCACTGCAGCTCCTCTTTTGTCAAATTTGAAAGTTCATAAACGGTGCCGGCTCTGTAGAAACATCATAGAAGTGCCACCACTCATTTTCATAGGCCCTGAAGCCGACACGCTCCATGACTTCTTTCATATATATCGCATGTCTGCGCCCTATTGCCGAAGTCTCCTGACACAGCAGACTCGCTCTCTCAGAAAAGTCATCAAAGGCCGATGGCATTTCAATTTCTCTGCCTTCCATATCGGTCAATGTGATGTCCACGCACAAACCGTTCAAATGGGTAGGCCGGAACACTTTTAATTTCGACATCTCTGGCGGTCTGGCCACAAAATCATCGTCCGGGAGGATTTCCCAAAATCTCTCCTGGGCGCTGATGGGCCGATAGGCGTCCAACACTTTGACTCGGAACCCGTCTTTTGCAAAGATGTCTTTCGCCTGAATCAAAATCTCGGCGGTATGCCGATCCATGTAGCATTCATTGGAGTGATAGATTTTCTGCCCGGTGAAATTATCCGCCGACGCATATTTTAACTCTATGATGAAATCATCGTCCAGATCTAAGAGCCTTACTAAATTGCCTTTTTCGTCCATTCCCGCCTCCTATGTCACATCTTTTCTATATCAGCTCCCCAACCTCGCCTTCTGCCACAATGACAGCAGGTCCGCTGAGATATAAATCCTTAATGCCGGCGTCATCCTTTACGATGTCGATGAACAAATCTCCCCCCGCCATGGAAACCTTGACGTTTCTGCCGCTGCACAGCCCTCTTTCTGTCAAAACGCAGACGATAGAGCCGGTTCCCGTTCCGCAGGCATAAGTAAAGTCCTCTACACCTCTTTCAAAGGTGCGCTCAAAGATCTGATCCGTACCAACAATCTCAAAGAAATTGACGTTGGCGCCCTTAGGCAGTGCCGGATGGCTGCGCAGCGTGCTGCCCAAAGTCCGAAGCTGTGCAGGCGTGAGGGTTCTCAAACCTTTCATTTCCACTACCAGATGGGGAATGCCCGGGTCGCCCAGTTCCACATAGGCACAGGCGTAAACCTTTCCGCAGGCCTCTAATTCCAAGTCCAGCTCCAGCCTGGTCACGTCGTTCAGCCGGACTTTATACTGCATCTGATCCAGCCGCCAGGCTTTGACCATACCCGCGGTCGTCTCGATGTTGATTACCTCTCCAGCCAAACCCTTCTCGTACCCGTATTTTGCGATACAGCGCGCACCGTTGCCACACATCTCACCCAGGCTGCCGTCGGCATTGTAAAATATCATCTTAAAGTCGCCGCCCCGATCGGGCTGTTCCACGACCATCAGGCCGTCAGCGCCGATCGCCATGCGCCGCTGGCAGAGCCTTCGCGCCAGCACGCCAAAATCCGCCAGGGGCAGCCGCTCTTCAATATTGTTGATCACGATAAAGTCGTTTCCTGCGCCCTGCATCTTGGTAAACTTCATTCTTCCATTACCTCGTTTCGAATCAGATCCTCGTAACTCTGCGGTTTTACGATCAGACGGTCTTTCCCGTCAGATACCATCACCACGCCAGGTATCAGGTTCTTGTTGTAGTTGCATGCCATACTATAACCATATGCGCCGGTGGAGAAAATTGCGAAGAGGTCTCCACTTGCCGGTCTGGCGACTGCTAAATCTCTGATCAAAATGTCTCCCGACTCGCAGCACTTGCCGCAGATGGTCACTACTTCTGTCTTTTCTTCACCCGCTTTATTGGCTATCACGCCGGTGTATTCCGCCTGGTACAGCGCCGGTCTGATATTATCTGTCATGCCGCCATCTACAGAGACATACTTTCTAATGTCCTTGATGTCCTTGATACTGCCGATGGTATAGAGAGAAATACCGGCTTCTGCCACAATGCTTCTGCCCGGTTCTATGACCACGTTTGGTCTTTCAATGGCTTTCTCTTTACAGTATTTTTCAATTTCTTCCATCATCGGATCCAGGTAATAACTGTAGGACGGTCTCTCTTCGTCTACATAGGTGACGCCGAAGCCGCCACCCACATTGAGTTCTCTCACATCATAACCCAGTTCCTCTTTGATCTTCGTTACCAGATTCAACATGATGGCAAGGGCCTGCAGATGGGAATCATTGTTCAAAATCTGTGATCCCACGTGGAAATGCAGACCGTAAAAGTCAACAAACTCGGAGTCGATGGCACCTTTGATCTGAGGCAGGATCACTTCGTCATCAAGAGGGATGCCGAACTTGGAATCTTTTTTCCCCGTTACGATATAATCGTGGCTGCTGCTCTTGACCCCCGGCGTAATTCGGAAAAGGACCTTCATCTTCTTTTTCTTTTCTCTGCAGGCTTCTTCTATCAAATGTAATTCCTGCAGGCTGTCGATGATGATTCTGCCGATTCCGTATTCCACGGCCATCTCAATCTCTTCCCGCAATTTATTGTTACCGTTAAATTCAATATTCTCTGCCGGAAACCCGGCTTTGATGGCTGTATAAAGCTCTCCGCCAGATACGACATCGACACACATTCCTTCTCGATCCACCAGCTTTGCCATGGCTACTGGGAAAAACGCCTTTGCAGCATAGGCAACACGCGTGCGTGGATACTTTTCGAGAAAGCATCTCTTCAGCTCGTCAAATCGTCCGACTATATCGCTCTCAGAATAGACATACAGCGGTGTGCCATATTTCTTTGCCAGTGCAGCAGTGCTGCATCCATCAATATACAGCGTATTGTCTCTCACTTCTCTAAACATTTTTAATCTCCTAATTTGTTATCATCTTTTGCATGCATTTATTTTGATGCCACAAAGGGCTGCTTGTTTTCGTTCTTATAGGGCGGCAAATGTCATTTGCCGCCCTGTATTTTGCTTTATCTATCCACCTCAAAAGTGATTTTCTTTGCGGCTGTATCCATGGTGCAGACTGCACCCATAGGCAGGGTCATCATCGGCTTGCCGTGTCCAGACTGTATGTTATACATTACTGGAATATCCAGACCCTCAAAAATATCCGTCAGACATCTTATGACGTCATATTCCGGACATTCCCTGTTTTCACAATGGGTAAACTGTCCCAGAATAATGCCGCTGCATTCTCTCAGTTTTCCAGAATTTCGTAAGTGATACGTCCACTTTTCTATTTTGCTCATCTGTTCACAGACTTCTTCGATAAAGAGGATGTTTCCCTTTGTATCCACATCATATGGCGTCCCGATGCTTGCAGAAAGCAGCGAAAGATTCCCTCCGATCAGCTTGCCGCAGGCCTTCCCTTCGCGGAGCACCTGCAGCTCAAAACCCTTCGGGTTCTTGAATTCGTATGCACCCTCGGCGTTGATTGCCTGGTATAGAGATTCCCTCGTCTCATCATCAAAATCGTCTACGATGTTGGATGACACCATGGGGCCGTGGAAAGTGACAAAGCCGCAGTTCTGTGTGATTGCAAGGTGCATGCTGGTCACATCGCTGTAACCGGCAAAGATCTTCGGATTGTCTTTGATCAAATCATAATCCAGATATTCCATGGCACGGCTCCCGCCGTCGCCGCCTCTGATGCAGAAAATCGCCTTGACCTCTGGGTCTGCGAACATTTTGTTGATCCATTCTCCCCGCACCTTTCCGCTGCCAGCCATATAGCCGGCATAGTCCGTATCCAGGTTGTCTGCGGTTTTTACTATGTATCCCAGGTCTTCCATCGCTTTGACACACTGCCCGATGCGCTGGTTACTAATCGCCGAGCAGGGACAGATCAGGCCGATGGTATCACCTCTGTTTAATTTTTTTGGATATTTCATAAATCGGTTTCCTATCTTTTAGAACCACATCACGTTTACAATCACAGTCGCGGCAATCAGCGAAGCCAGGTCGCCCAGCAGTCCTGCTGCGACAGACTGCCTTGCATTGGTAATGCCGACCGCTCCATAATATACTGCTACGATATAGAAGGTGGTTTCTGTAGATCCCAGCGCTACAGATGAAATTCTGCCAATCTGTGACTGTGTGCCAAACTCTTTTAATAAGTCTGCCATCAGACCCTCTGCTCCGCCGCCGGAGAAGGATCTCATGATCCCCATAGGAAGTACCTCTGCAGGCATGTTTATCAAATTCGTTACCGGTTCTAACAGGTTGCACAGCCAGTCCATGGCGCCTGACGCTCTGAACATTCCGATTGCGCAAAGCATGGCTACCAGATAAGGAATAATCATGATTGCCGTGGAAAACCCTTCTTTTGCTCCTTCTGTAAATACGGCATAGACAGGGACTTTCTTGCAGATTGCATAAAGGCAAACTGCAGCCACGACCACTGGTATGGCCCATACGGATATTGCTTCTAATACTGCTGTCATGACCTTACCTCCTACCATGCCACTTTTTCTTCTTCAGCGTTAACGGATTGATAGTTCTCAGGCAGTACGATCGGATCGTCTCCGATATAGTCCTCGTTGATTTCCAACGTGCCTGCTGCGATTTCTTTTTCGATAATTGCGTCGTATTTGAATCTCTTCATCTTGCCAAAGACGATGGTGAAGAAAATACCGACAACGGTGGATACTGTCGTCGCGATGATAACCGGTGCGATGATCTCCGCTGCTCCTGCCGTCTGAACATCTGCACGATAGGCGATTGCTGTAACAGGAATTAACGTAATCGACGTGGTAGCGACTGCCAGCAGCATAACCTGCGCATCTGTGGCGATGTTCTTGGTCTTGTTCAGAGTCTGCAGCTCCTGCATAGCTTTTATGCCAAAAGGCGTTGCCGCGTTACCGATTCCCAGGATATTGGCTGCAAAGTACAGCGCCATCGCGGAGTTTGCCGGATGATCCTTCGGTACGCCCGGAAACAGCAGCCTCATAACTGGTGAGATCGCCTTGCCCAGTTTTTCGCAAAGCCCTGCTTTTTCCATAACCTTCATTAAACCGCAGAAAAATGCCATGATACCGATCAGACCCATGGCAATCTCTACGGCTGTAGGCGCGAACTCCATCAAATTGTCGAGTACGCCCTGCATGTTGCCAGTAGCGCCGCCAGCGACTACTGCGATGACAACCAGTGCCACCCAGATATAATTCATCATATATTGTGTCCTCCTTAAAAATATATTCGCTTATATAATTGCGTCAAATTTCAATTCCGCCGATGTGAAGCGGAATGCCAGCCTCCTTTCTAAAAATAGTCAAAAAATTGTAAATTCATTAGGATGCCCTATGATAGAGCAATATTTATGCCAATTTAAAAATATGACTGAATTTGATGAATCTTGAAAGAATGTATCACTTTTCTGTCATTTTTGTCCGAAAATCAGGACGCATAATCCTAATTTCCGGATTATATTGCCAAAATTTCTCGTAAAATCCTCATTGTGAAAAGGCATATTTCTTGCTTTAATAGTATATGTGCAGTTATTTTATAAAAGGAGAACAATTTATGAATAAGATACAATATCACTATACGAATCTGGCAAAACAGATTTTTTTCCTCGTCTGCTTCCTTTATATTTTTCTTCGTTTTCTCATCATGATGGAAATCATCGTTTTCAAAATTGATGGATACTATGAAGCGACCAACATTCCGCTCACGCTCCTCCTCTATTCGGTGTTATTCGCAATCGTCCTTTTCCTTTTCAGAGGGCACAAGTTCTGTTTCAGCACTTATGATGAGGAGCACCTGATCTATCACAACACACTTCTGCGAACAGAAAAAACGCTGCAGCTTGCGGATGCGAAACTGGCGGTATTGGATACCTTCGGCATAAAATTCTTTTCTGCACAGAATGCAGATCCAAAGACAGAGAAGCCGATTTTCTTTCTGCCGTTTTTCCGAGATGGAATTGTAGAAGCTGTTCAAATTGACAAGTTCTATAAGCTGCTGAAGGCAAAAGAAGACATCCGGGTCATAAAGAAGTTCAAGGTGCTCCCCGGCTACAGCAATAGGTGGAAATTCGTCACAATTGCCTACGGTTTTCTTGCCGTCATCCTTTTCATGAGTTGTGCAACCCCGATTACCGTGGTCATCGTATTATTTCAAAATCACTAAAAAACGCCCTGTCAGTATTCAGACCGACAGGGCTTTCCATATAGCTTATTCTTGATCCGTAGTATCTTTTTCCTGCTCCGTCGTTCTTCTTTTCGCCATCAAAGTGTCCATAAGGCTCTGCTTAGGGTTCTTCATGATGAACAGAAAAGACAGAATGACGATGAGGACGCCTGCAATTTTCATAATCGTATCCATACTCACAATCCTTTCTTCCGTTCTGCATCAAAATCAACTAGCCAGTTTCACACAAAAGAAAACTGTTCTTCTAAAAACTCAATTTATTCTCCAACCACGTCTCTAATCACTCTCAAGGCATTGAGGCTGCAGATTTTGTCAATCTCGTCATCACTGAACTTCTTCTCCATTTCTGCAAGCAGCCTGCCAAAACCGCTGTAATTGACTAGCTCGCCGTTGTCGTCAATGCCGTCAAAGTCAGAGCCGAAGCCGATGGCCTCAATTCCCGCTTTGTTCCGCATATGAAGCAGATGCCCGATAATCTGCTCTATGGTCGCATGCTCCGAACCCTCCTGCAGGAAAGAACACTCGAAGTTGACGCCAACCATGCCGCCGCAGTTGCCGAGAATCCGCAGCTGCTCATCAGTCAAATTCCTCTTGTTGTTGCACAGCGCTCTTGCGCAAGAATGAGATGCGACAAAAGGTTTTTTGCTGTATTTTGCCACATCGTAAAATCCGCCCTCGGACATATGGGATACATCGATAATCATACCTAGCTCATTCATCCGCTCAACCACCTCAAGACCAAAGGGTTTGAGTCCCTTTTGATGGATTTCAGAATCATCGCTGCAAGGGTAGCCAACGGAATTCTCATACCCCCACATCAGAGTCAGCAGCCTGACACCCATGTCATAGACCTCTTCCACTCTTTCCATCTTTCCGTCGATGAACACGCCGTCCTCTACGGTCAGAAAGGCGGACAAAAGCCCTGCATTCCTGTTTTTCTCGATATCCCTAGCACTCAATGCCGGCCTGATGATATGGCTGTGGGTTTCCATCTGTTTCGTGTAATAGCCATAGATTCCCTTCAAAATATCATAGGGATCCATAGTCTCCATCTCCTGTCTCGACAGATACATGGCAAAGAACTGCGCCAGGGACCCGTTCTCCTTCAGCAGTTTCAGATTGATAGAGGTTTCCCCGTCAAAGAAACTTCGTTCGGGATGCCTCCACCCCTCAATCAGGGTATCACAATGCATATCTATAATTCTCATATTCTCGTCCTCCTCAAGTCTAAAGCGGTACAATGCTGCAGCCACCTGTTCTATATAATTATATAAAAGCAATTATTATGCCAAAATATAGCAAAATCGGCACGGTAATTGCATTATAATATATTCATTAAATCAATTCAACCAGAGGGAGGTCAATTATGACGTATCACATAAAAGAATTACAAGCAAAAGTAAATGAGATCTTTCCGCAAGTCGTGGAATTGCGCAGGCAGCTCCACATGTACCCTGAACTCAGCGGGGAAGAAGAAGAGACTGGCAAATTTATACAGTCTGAACTGAATAGGCTCGACATCCCCTATCAAAGCAGCATCGCAAGCCACGGCATCTGCGCCACGATCTATGGAAAAGACAGGTCCCGCGGTGTGGGTATCAGAGCGGATATGGACGCCCTGCCGCTGACAGAACGGGCTGACGTGCCCTTCAAATCCCGGAAACCAGGCATTATGCATGGCTGTGGACATGATATCCACACTGCCATTCTATTAGGCACCGCCCGCATCTTAAACGAGATGAAAAAGGATTTGTCCGGTTCCGTCCGGCTGTTGTTCCAACCCTCAGAAGAAACTATCGGCGGGGCAAAGCAGATGATCGATGCAGGCTGCCTGGAAAACCCCAAGATTTCCAGCGTAATCGGCCTCCACGTAGACCCCTTTGTCGATGCAGGCTGCATTCAATTTATTCCTGGCGCTATGAATGCGGCCTCTTGCGAATTTTATGTTACAGTTATAGGGAAATCCTGCCACGGCGCCCACCCTGCGGAGGGCATCGACTCCCTGCTTGCTTCCTGTACCATGGTCAGCTCCCTGCAGTCCATTATTACCAGAAAAATCGACCCGGCAGAAGCTGCTTTGATCACGGTAGGACAGTTTCACAGTGGAACAAAGAATAACATCATCTCTGGCGAAACCAGATTTTCCGGCATCATTCGCACCTTGAACATGGAAAATCGCAGCTTTATCAAAAAACAGATTGAAGAAGTCTGCACGGCAACCGCCCAGGCTTATGGTGCTGTCTGCAGTATTGAATTCTGCGACAGCTATCCTTCCCTGGAAAATGACAGACAGCTTCTCGACTGGATCAGACCGGCCTGTGAAGAGGCTCTCGGGCGGACCTGCGTGTTTCTCTGCACAAAGCCAAGCCTGGGAGCCGATGACTTCGCTTACTTCTGCCACGGTACCAGGGGGCTTTACTATAACATCGGCACACGCAGGCCAGGTGACAAAGATCCTTATCCCATCCACAGCGATCGCTTCGATCCGGACGAAGAGTGCATCCGTGCCGGCATCTTGACAGAAGTGCTGGCAGTGTTGAAGATACTAGAAGAGGAGGACAGAAAATGACCCAGACAGAAATGTTGCGAGATACGCAGATCATCGTAGATTTAGATCAGAGT
>URXI01000020.1 GCA_900551775.1 uncultured Eubacterium sp.
TTTGCTCTGGCAATTATTGAATACATCAAGGGGACGCAGAAGGCCGAGGAGATCGCGGCGGAGCTTTTGTATCACCGCGTATAAAGAGAGGCGTTATGAGTTACAAAGTAGATTATCACATGCATTCTTACTATTCTGACGGAACCATGAAGCCCACGGAGCTGGTGAGAATGTATAAGGACAGGGAATATGACATCATCGCCCTGACGGATCACGACGGCGTTGACGGCATAAGCGAGGCTGTCATCGCGGGGGAAGCGCTGAAAATCAAGGTGGTTCCGGGCATCGAGCTTTCGACTCGCTATGATTTTGACGGACAGGAACTGGAACTGCATCTGCTGGGATATCACATCGACATCGAAAACGAGGCTCTGCGCTGCCGCCTGACCCAGATCCGGAGGGACAGAGAGGAGCGTAACGAAAAACTGCTCGCCCACCTCAACGACCTGGGATATGAACTGACGCAGGAGGATCTTCTGCAGCGGCCCGGACAGACCTATGTGGGGAAACCTAACTTTGCCAGAGCGATAGCCCGCAAAGGCTACAAAATTGAAAATCTCTGGGACGTGCTGGATACCGTCAAGAAGGAGAAGATTTCTATTTTTGAGGGGATAGACCTGATCAAGGGCGCAGGCGGCATGGCGGTATTGGCCCATCCCATGAAGACCAAGAACCTGGCAGAACCTCGCAGCGACGCTTTTTGGGAATCACTCACGCAGATTCTTCGTGATCTGAAAAAGCATGGCCTCAAGGGACTGGAGTGCTTCCACCCTTCAGCCACGGAAGAGGACTCTCTGAAGCTGGTGACATTGGCAGGGAAATATCACCTGCACATTACCGAAGGATCGGATTTTCACGGCGAATAAGAAGTAAGAAAAATTGCTCTGTTGCTTTGGCGACGGAGCTTTTTTGTTTTTTGTATACGTGTACTTTTTATTTGTAAACCACGCCATAAAGTATTATAATTATAGTAATTGAAGATACCCTGAAGGAGAAGAGGAGAAAAAATGGTGGTAGATTTCATGAAAAAACCGATTGCCGCGGCAATCAGAACCGAGAGAGATTTCAGTACCGCACTAAAGTCAGATGTAGACATGGTCTTTTTACTGCATTCCAATATCATGACTGTCAATCAGTGCATCAAGGAGATACACAGCGCAGGCAAGAAAGCCTTTATTCATGTAGATTTTGCTGAGGGCATCGGCAAGGACAAATTTGGACTGGAGTTCCTGTCCAAACAAGGTGCCGACGGTATTCTGACGACCAGGACCAACATTATCAAGGCCGCAAAGGAATTCGACCTCATCACGGTACAGAGATTTTTTATGATTGATTCCCATTCTGTGGGAACGTCCATCGAATCAATCAAAATATCAAAGCCGGACATCATCGAGATTATGCCGGGCATCATTACGAAAAAAATCAAAGAGTTTTCGGAAAAAGTTGATATGCCGATTATCGCTGGCGGCATTGTGGAGACCATCGAAGAAGTGAAGGCGGCCCTGGCCGCCGGCGCGACAGTTGTTTCTACAGGAGAAGCACAGCTTTGGAATATCACAGCAATAGTGGAGGGAGTATGAAGATTAAATTTTGTGGTGCGTCATCAGGCGTCACCGGATCATGCCATTTGTTAACGACTGGAAATCACAAGGTATTACTCGATTGCGGACAGTTTCAGGGAGGGAAAGCACAAGAGGCGCTGAACTACGAACCATTTCCTTTTGAACCCTCTGAGATTGAATGCGTCATCCTGAGCCATGCGCACATCGACCACTGCGGCAGGCTGCCCCTTCTCGTAAAGCGTGGCTTTACAGGGAAAATTTACTGCACCGATGCCACGGCTGATCTCCTTGATGTCATGCTCAAGGACAGCGGTTTTATTCACGAAAAGGACGCAGAATGGAAGAGCAAAAGAGCAGCCAGAGCGGGAAAACCGCCGGTAGAACCGCTTTATACATACAAAGACGCCTGCGAATCTCTCAAATATGTAGAACCGATTCTCTACGATCAGCAGATTCAGATTAACGACGACATGAAAATCGTCTTTAATGATGCAGGACACATCCTTGGTTCGGCGATTACAGAGCTGTGGATCAAAGAAGACGAAAAGGAATCAAAGATCGTTTTCTCCGGGGACCTTGGCATGGTCAACAGACCGATCTTAAGAGATCCGACCATCATCAAGAAAGCTGACTACGTCATCATGGAAACCACCTATGGCAACAGGAACCATCCAGAGAATTCCACCAGCATCAAGCAGCTTCTGGACATCGTTCTGAAGACTACCCGCCGCGGAGGAACGGTCGTCATTCCATCCTTTGCCGTAGGAAGAACCCAGGAACTGATTTTCGAGTTCAACAAATTCTACGAGGAACACAGCGACTACAAAGACGAACTGGATAACCTGATGGTCTATGTCGACAGTCCCATGGCGACGACGGCTACTGAAGTATTCAGAAAAAATGCTCAGGTCTTTGATGAAGAAACGAGAGATTATATTCTCAGAGGAGACAATCCACTGGACTTTAAGAATCTGAAGTTTACCAGAAGTACGGCAGAATCCCAGGCGCTGAATCTGGATAAGAGTCCTAAGGTCATCATTTCTGCCAGCGGCATGTGTGAAGCAGGCAGAATCCGCCATCATCTGAAGCATAATTTGTGGGATCCGAGATCCAGCGTCATATTTGTAGGCTATCAGGCAGAAGGAACCCTGGGAAAGATTTTGGTAGAAGGAACGAAGGATATCACCCTCTTTGGCGAAGAAGTTCACGTCAATGCGGAGATTTATAACCTGGAAGGCTTTTCTGGACACGCAGACCAGAATGGACTATTTTCCTGGATTGCCGGATTCAGGCAGAAACCGAAGCAGGTATTCCTGGTTCACGGCGAAGAGCAGTCGAAGATCGACTTTGGCAAGCTGATTCACGATAAACTGGATTACGAGCCGGTGGTCGTTTTGGGAAACTCAGAGTACGAACTGGATATGAATACTGCGACGATCCTCAATAAGGAACAGGCCGAGGCGGACGCAATTTCTGATGAAGAAATTCACGATGTGCGAAACAAAATTTCTAACATTCACAACGATATCGAAAACATCCTCTACAATGCGGATCTGGTGATGGGACGGAATATTTCTCCTGACAAATTGATCAGGATCAACAACATCGTACAGGAATTGGAAAAGGCGACCCTCAACTTGGGCTCAACCGTTACAGAAGAAGATCGCAGTGCAGAGCAGGAATAGGATATGGAAAAGAACGTAATTATCATCGGCATCGCCGGCGGAACAGGATCGGGCAAGAGCACTATGATTGACCGGATTGAAAAACAATTCAGCAGTCAGATTACTATTTTGAGCCACGATTTCTATTACAAAGCGCACGATAATATGACTTACGAAGAGCGATGCAAACTGAACTATGACCACCCGGATGCTTTTGACACAGATCTGATGATTGAACACATCAAAAAGCTGAAACAGTGGGAAAGCATCGAACGGCCCGTATATGATTTTACCATCCACAATCGGGTAAAGGAGACCGTAACGGTCTATCCAGCCAAGGTAATCGTAGTAGAAGGCATTCTAATCTTTGAGAATAGAGAACTCCTGAATCTCTTTGACATCAAAGTATTCATCGATACCGATGCCGACGTGAGAATTATCAGGAGAATTTTAAGAGACGTGCAGGAAAGAGGGAGAACCCTCGAATCCGTAGTGAATCAGTATCTGACTACGGTCAAACTGATGCACGAACAGTTCGTGGAACCGAGTAAGAAAAATGCGGATATCATCGTACCGGAAGGCGGCTATAACATCGTCGCCTTAGATATGCTCAATCAGAGGATTCACGCATTGCTGCACGACGAAGACGAAATTGGAGGATTTACAAGATGAACGATTTAAGACTTGCCCTGCTGGGCTTTGGCAACGCAGGACAGGCTTTTGCCAAAATGCTATGCGACAAGCAGGAGGAAATTCGGCAGGTCTACGGCCGAGGGGTCGTCGTAACGGCCATCGCGACCCATTCAAAGGGTACGATTGTCGATGCTGCGGGGATTGATCTGGTCAAAGCCTGCAAGGATGTCGCCGAAACAGGCAAGTTCGCGGCGGATACAAAGGGTCTGTGCAGTCTGACCACCTTTGAGGTCATCGAGCAGGCGGACTACGATGCGATCTGCGAGCTGACACCTTTAGAAATCTTTACAGGCCAGCCTGCCATCGACCATATCAAAGCGGCTTTTGCCAGAGATAAACATGTGGTCAGTGCCAACAAAGGGCCGATTGCCTGGGCATTTGACGAACTTTCGGCCATGGCGGCGGACAAGGGACTACTCTTCTTCTACGAAACTACGGTAATGGATGGAACACCGATTTTCAATCTGGCAGAGCACACGCTCAAGTTCTGCAAGATTACAGAGGTTTCCGGCATCCTCAACAGTACGACCAACTATATTTTGGAGGAACTGGCGGCTGGCAAGGAATACGATGCAGTAATCGAGGCGGGGAAAAAGCTGGGCTTCATCGAGGCAAACCCCGCTATGGATATCGAAGGCTATGATGCGGCGGCAAAGGTAACTGCCTTGCTCAACGTCCTGATGAAGGCAGGTATTACGCCTGCTGACGTGGATCGCACAGGCATCGAGGATATCACTGTGGAAGACATTAAGGCAGCTGCGGCAAGAGGCAAGGTCATCAAACTGCTCTGTAAGGGCAGTCTGATCGATGGAAAGGTAGAGGCCTCTGTAAAACCCGTCGAGGTGGACAAAAGCGATATGCTGGCCTCTGTGGACAGCACGACATCCATCGTCTCCATTACGACAGACCTTATGGGGAAACTCTCTGTCATAGAGCACGCACCAGAAATAGAGCAGACCGCTTATGGCATCTTCGGCGACGTGATCAGGATAATGGATCTAATAAATTAGAAAAGGACGTTAATGTGATATGAAAGAAAAAATAACCGATAAGAAGTGGTTTATTTATGCCCTTGTACCGCTCTGTGCGCTGTGCTGGGGATTTTCCTACCTCGGTATTACTGTAACCCTGAAAAGTCTGGAGCCCATACAGCTCCTGGCTATGCGCTGGACTGTGGCTGCGCTGCTCTTTTTGATATTAGCGGCTTTGGGCGTCATAAAGATACGATATAAAGGAAAGGATATCAAGCTGGTTCTGGCTGTAGGGATCCTGCAGCCTTGTATTTACTCTATCTTCGAGACCATTGGCGTCAAGCTGACCACCACTTCTGAATCATCAATCTTCATAGCGACCATTCCTCTGATGGTACTGATTATCGGCTCGCTGATACTGCACAGGAAGAACAGCAAGAGGACGATTCTTGCTATCGTTATGGCATTTGCGGGCGTGGTGTTCTGCGTAGCTTTCTCGCCGAACTTCTCCCTGGGCGGAAAAGGATTGGGATATTTGATTCTGTTCTGTGCTGTGATAACAGGCGCTTTTTATACTTATACCAGCAGCAAGGCTGCGGAGCAATTTGACGCCATTGAGGTGACTTTCAGTATTGCTGTCATGGGAGGCGTTTTTTTCAACTGTGTCAGTTTTGCCATGGGCTATGGGTTCAGCGCATATAGGGCATGTCTGACAGATATGAAGCTTTTGGCAGGCGTGTTGTTCCTGGGCATCTGCTGTTCCAGCCTGTGTTATCTGATTTTCAATTTTGTGCTGGGCAAGCTGCCTACGGCAATTGCCACAAACCTGGTCACTAATTCTACCACTGCGGTAGGCGTCATCTCTGGCTGTGCCTTTGCAGGTGACCCTTTTGGATGGTATACGGTTGTCGGTGTCGCACTGACCATAACTGGTGTATGTCTCTCGTCTTTGGGAAATAAAGAAGTAGAAGCCACCCTTTCACAATTGGGCGACGAAGCAAATTCTGATGCTACGAAAGCGAAATAGAAAAAAATCAGAGGCTGAAGAGCCTCTTTTTCTTTATAACATAGGAAATATCGTCCAAAGGACGTATTTCCGTATGTTTCATCGTTCGCTCCGCTCACTCCTCCAGTCGCTAATGCTCCTTTCGCTGTCCGTTTCGCCTAGCCAGCTAAAGCTGGGGCGAAAAGGCAAAGAACGTACCTTACGAAGCGTGGCACTATACGGGCGACATACGGAAATAGGAATCTTTGATTTCGTCATTTCCACGTTTTTTATAACTATAACTTCTCAATCTCTTTCACAGTCAAACCTGTAATCTTGGCGATCATGGAGATCTCGATGCCTTCGAGTTTCATCTTCCGCGCATTTTCTATACGCTCTTCGCTTTTGCCCTGATTTCTGCCTTCAATCAGACCTTCACTTTTGCCCAAATTTCTGCCATCGGCAAATGCCTTCTCCTGGTCCAGCCGCATCTGTTCTTCCAATGTCATCAGTCTCCGCCTCCATTCTGAAGTGTTAAAATCCTTCACCCGGTGATGAAGTGATTGAATAAAGGTATCATCCTCCGGTACCTCCATTTTGTTAACATAGTCAAAAAAGGACATCAGTTCAGGTGGGGTATTCTCCTTTGGACTCGTTGTATTCACTACTATTTTATAGGAGTCATCGCCGTATGGCAAGTTGTTTTTGCAGTCGTAGTTTTGGAAAGTGTAGACCGCCTGCTCCATGCCATAATAATCATAAGTACAGATGAAGATGACGTAGCTGTGTTTGAGCTGACCGTATTTTGTGCCCTGTTTAATCTGGTCGATGTCCATGGCGCTGGAGTAATACCTACCGCGCAAGGGAAGACTCGTGTCGCTAACATTTTGCATTTCCACGTCGAACCAGCTGTCATCTCCTTCGAAGAGGACATCCAGACGGACATTTTTTGATATAATGCCAGTGATAATCGTCTTCTGTATGCTGGTGTTGGAGCCTTCGCAAAGTCGCAGGTCGCGTATCTTCTTATGAGGGAATATCCTTTCCAGGAGGCAACGGCATAATTCCTTGTCCTGCATGACGAGGCCGAACATCAAATCTTCTTTAATGGTGAACTGGATATTTTCGGTGTGTTTCTTCGTGGACATAGCATTTCCTTTCTGTAACAATTAGAAAAAATTAACTGTAAAAATATGGATAATCACATTATACAACAAAAGGAAATAAATGTAAATCGATTGCCGGAAATAAAAAAATAAAAGTACATCTGTATATATTTCAAAAATCCCAAAAAATTTTAGAATTTCCCCATCTTGGAAAGCGGGAGTTTCTATGATAGAATATCTCTTAAGACTTTAGTATGAGGGAGAATGTATGGAAAGAATAACAGACGAAAAGATATTCTACAAGAAGATGATTTTTATCGGAGTGCCGGTGGTGTTTCAGAACCTGATCAGTATCGGCCTCAATTTGATAGATACGCTGATGATCGGAATGCTGGGAGAGCAGGAACTGGCAGCCGTGGGGGCGGCAAACCAGGTCTATTTCATCTTTACGGTATCCCTGTTCGGACTTTACAGCGGAGCAGCAGTCTATACTGCCCAGTATTGGGGCGCTCAGGATATCGACGGTGTGCGTAAGCTTCTCGGAATCGACTATATCGTGGGTTTCGTGGTGGCCTTGGCCGTCTCTGTGGCTGCCTATGTCTTTGCGCCGCAGATTATAGGACTCTTTTCGGAGGATCCGGAAGTCATCGGCTTTGGTGAAGACTATATCAAAATCGCCTGCTTTTCCTATGTGTTTTCAGGGTTTTCGGGTGCCATATCCTACAACAGCAGGGCAATTCAAAATCTGACGGTGCCGACCATCATCAATGCCACGGCGCTCTGTGTCAACGCGGTGCTCAACTATCTGCTGATCTTCGGAAAGGCGGGACTGCCGCAAATGGGCGTAGAAGGCGCGGCGACAGCGACTTTGATCGCCAGAATCTTTGAACTGGCAGCCCTTCTCACCTATATATACACGCGCAAGGAGCATCCGTTCAAAGCTTCCCTGGCAAAGATTTTTGGCTTTGGCAGAGAACTGTTCGGGAAGGTGATGCGCACCGCCGTGCCGGTGGTATTTACCGAAGGGTGCTGGGCTGCGTCGGTCGCTTTGATTTTCGCTGCTTATGGAAGACTTGGAACCTCAGCTCTGGCAGTTGCCCAGGTGGCCAACGTCATCTGCGAGATGCTGCAGTCCGTGTATTTTGGCGTGGGCAATGCGACAGCCATGCTGATCGGAGAGACTTTGGGACGGGGAAACAAAGACACTGCCTTTAACAATGGAAAGCGGGCTGTCAAGCTGGTCTGGATTTTGAACGTCATCATGACCCTGCTGATGATCGCTCTGAGCAAACCGGTGGCGTCCATCTACAATTTCAGCGGTGAGACCAATCACCTTTTGATCATCACCCTGATCACCATGGCCATCACCATCACACCGAAGATGATCGGTTACATCTACGTCGTGGGAATCCTGCGGGCGGGTGGTGACACGCTCTTCTGCATGAAGCTGGAAATTCTCTGCAACATGTTTATCATGGTGCCGCTGGCTTATATCGCCGTACTGGTATTCCATCTGAGCCTGCCGCTGACCATGCTGCTCATCGAGGTGGGCGATCTGGTGCGGACCTTTGTCTGCATGCCGCGGTTCAAAAGCCGCAAATGGATCAACATCGTCACCGATATCGAAGAACAAAAGTGACCCTAGAAGCTTTGCAGTTCCTTTTCAATCAGTTCCCAGGGGAATCCTACCACGTTATCAAAGGAACCTTCGTAGTGGTCGATGTGTTTGCCGAAGATGCCCTGAATGGCGTAGGCGCCTGCCTTGTCGTAGGGTTCGTCGGTGTCCAGATATGCGTTGATCTCGTCGTCGGTGTAATTTTTACAAAATACCTCCGTAACATCACAAAATATTTTTTTATAATTTTCGCCAGCCGCGATCAGAGCGACGCCAGTCGTCACGAAGTGGCTGGTGTTTCTTATTTTTGCCAGCATAGCAAAGGCGTCCTGCCTGTCCTTTGGTTTTCCCATGATGCCGTCCTTATAAACGACGGTGTCTGCGGCAATAATAATGGAGCCTTTTTCTGCCTCTGGCTCGATGGACAGGGCTTTTTTCAAAGCCAGAAACATGACCGCATCTCGATGCCTTCTGGAAGGGTTTCGTCTATGTCCGCCGGCCTGATCATGGGATCAAAGCCGTGTTTTTTCATCATTTCAATTCGTCTCGGCGAAGAAGACGCCAAAATTATTTTCTTTTGCATTCTGTATACCTCCGTGTGCTTTTACTAGTCGAGTGTCAGTCGGAAAATGTTCCTAAGTTCATAATAGCACAAACCAGGTGCTTTTTCATCGCAAATTTGTAGAGGACACATAGGTAGAAGCAAAAAACAGAATAGTCCGAAATAGGACTAGTTTGTTTTTGCAAGATAGATAGTGTTGCTCGACGTATGGTACATTTTGATGAATGCAGGCATAAAATTTTCTTTTTGCCGAATACTAAGGTTAGAAATCCAGGAGGTGAAGAAAGTGGATAAACAAGAAGTGAAGAAAAAAGATGTGGCGAAAGCATATGAGAAATATTCGAAACAGTTTACACCAAAACCTACTTATTTTTCAAACTGCCTCAAAGCATTTATCGTGGGCGGACTGGTATGCACGGCTGCCTATTTTGTGAGCAATTTCCTGGTTGGAAAGGGCGTAAAAGAAAAAGACGCAATTATTTATGTGACTATCGGCATCGTAGCGCTTGCACAGCTTCTGACCGGCTTTGGCGTCTTTGACAGCATTGCCAGGTTCGCAGGGGCGGGCGTCATCGTTCCCATCAGCGGTTTTGCCAACTCCATGGTAGCGCCGGCAATAGAATACAAAAAAGAAGGTCCGGTGCTGGGCGTAGGAGCAAAGCTCTTCAGCATCGCCGGACCAGTTTTAGTCTGCGGCATCACGTCCGCCACCATTGTAGGTGTAATTTACTGGATCATCGGATTATTTTAAGGAGGCATGAACTTATGGCAGAAAAAAAATTAGGAAAACAGACCGTCAAATTTGCGCAGGGTCCTTATGTAATCGGTGCGGCGGCAGTCGGCGGACAAAAAGAAGGCGAGGGACCGCTGAGATCCTGGTTCGACGTGATATTGGATGATGATACCTTTGGAGAAAAGACTTGGGAGAAAGCCGAGAGCAAAATCCTCAAGGAAGCCATGATGCTGGCGCTGCAGAAATCCGGTAAAGATAAAAAAGATATCGACCTGGTACTGAGCGGCGACCTTCTCAACCAGATTATGTCGTCATCTTTTATGGCTCGCGACTTGCATCTGCCGTTCCTCGGTCTCTACGGCGCCTGCTCGACCATGACGGAGTCTCTTTTGCTGGGATCTATGCTGACTGACGGCGGTTTTGCCCACAACATCATCGTCGGCGCATCCAGTCACTTCTGCACGGCAGAGAGACAGTTCAGAATGCCTGTGGAACACGGAAATCAAAGACCGCCTTGGGCACAGTGGACGGCAACGGCGGCAGGTTCCATGCTGGTATCAGAAAAAAAGGTGGATTTATCAAAGGTTGGCACCGTCGACGACAAGCAGAAGATTGTGAACCCGCGCAATATCCAGGTGGATTGCGGAACTATAGGCAAGGTCATCGATGCTGGAGTGAAAGACGCCAACCAGATGGGGGCGGCCATGGCGCCGGCGGCGGTGGATACGATTTTGAATCATCTGGAGGATACCAAGAGGACCATCGACTATTACGATCTGGTTCTGACGGGGGATCTCGGGTATATCGGCAAAGACATTGCGACCGACCTGCTCATAGACGCGGGACTCAACGCCAATGACGTAAAAGAGCGGTACGACGACTGTGGTACCATGCTCTATTATAGGGAGGAACAGGATGTTCACGGCGGCGGCAGCGGCTGCGGCTGTTCAGCATCTGTGTTTTCCGGCAATATTGTCAGCCGTATGCGAAAAGGCGAATTGAACAAGGTGCTGTTGATTTCAACGGGAGCAATGCTGTCTACCATCAGCCCGTTCCAGGGAGAGAGTATTCCTGGCATCGCCCACGGCGTCGTTTTAGAGACCTGTTAGATAGGGAGGTAAATGAATGGATTATATATATACGTTTTTAATCGGCGGCGCAATCTGCGTCATCGGTCAGATTTTGATGGACACGACCAAACTGACCACGCCCAGAATCCTGGTCATCTTTGTGGTTTCAGGGGTCGTTCTGCAGGCCATAGGGCTTTACGAGCCTTTGATCAATCTTGCCCATCAGGGCGCGTCGGTACCGCTGCCCGGCTTTGGCTACACCTTGGCAAAAGGAGCCATGGAAGGGGCAAAGGAAGGTTTTCTGGGAGCGATCACGGGAGCCGTCAAAGACTCCGCTGCCGGCATTGCAGTTGCCATCGCTTTTGGCTATATCGTATCGCTGATCTTCACGCCAAAATCACCGCTGAAATAGTGGTGATTTATAAGAGCAGGATCTCTATGATAGCGACGATGCAGGCCGGTATGGCGACTAGGAGAAAGGCGCCCAGCGCCAGCCGCAGCAGATTCACTACGAGGCTTTGCTTCTTCTGAAAGGGGAACCGGTCTCTGAATTTGCGGTAGTTGGCAAAGTACAGGGTCCAGAGAAAGAGGAAGGCGCCGATGCCTGCCCGGTTCAGGTATAGCGGCAGCCCTTTGAGGGCGACTCCGGCGGCATCCTCTACCTTCATGGACAGGGTCAGCGTGAGGAGGAAGAGATACCAGACGCCGGACACCATCATACTTTTTATCGATCTTTTTCGAAAGCCGGGCAGGGCATAGGATTTCTGGCCGGCTTTTGCGATGGCAGCAGAGAGGGCGGTGACGGAAGGAAATCGATCCGCAGGGTCCATAGAAATACACTTTTCAATGATTCTGCCAAAGGCGCCTGCTGGCCGTTTTGCTGAGGGCAGCATGCCGGTCAGCATTTTGTTTGCCAACACGCCCATGGAGAAGATGTCCGTCTTTGGGCTGGACTGCAGAAAGCCGTACTGCTCTGGCGCGGCATAGTCTTCTGTTCCCATCAGAACCGTATCTCTGGATTTAGCGGGATCGTAGTTCTTTGACGCATCAAAATCGACGAGATACAGGTGGTTCTGGCTGTCCAGAATCAGATTGGACGGCTTGATATCCCGATGAATGATGGGCGGATCGTAATCGTGAAGCGGTTTGAGAATCTGACACAGATCTGTGAGGATCTGCCTGGTTTCCTCTTCAGAACATAGGCGCTGTGTCAGAATCTCTTCCAGGGTCTGGCCGCTGATATATTCTTCGATAATGATCAGGCGGTCGTCTTCTGCAATCAATTCTCTGATTGCAGGGATACTGGCAAAGTGTTCCCTTTTCAGAATCTGATAGATTTCCAAGTTGTGCGGCGACACGATTTTTTTGACATAGAGCTTGCGGGACTCTACGTGCTGCACCAAAGAAACCTGGTGCTTTTCGTTGATGACGGCAACTTCCTTATAAAAAGAAAGGGTGAATTCGCTTTCTAAAGACATCGCTTTCTCCTTTTTTCTTGATTTCTGCTTAAGGGTATTGTAACATATGGACAGGAAGTTGAACATATGTTGTGAGGGAGATTATGGAGAAAGATACGACGAGAACTTTGTCAAAGGCCCTGGAGAAAATACATAAAAGTGAAGAGGCAGATCAGTTTATCCAAAAGCATGGTCAGTCGGGGTTTGCTTATTTTTATGAGTATCTCAATTGGATCATCGCACAGAAGAATCTGACCACAGCCGACGTTATCACCCGCAGCGGGATCAACAAGAATTATGTCTATAACATCCTCAACGGCGACAAGAAAAAGCCCGGCAGAGATAAGATTCTGGCGCTCTGTATCGGCGCTGAGATGTCCTACAGTGAAACGCAGAGGGCTTTGGAAATTGGAAATGTCGCGCCACTTTACCCTAAGGATGAGCGGGACGTGCGCATTGCCGTAGCGATTAACGGCGGTATGAACGACGTGACCAAGATCAATCTGATACTGGATGAGTACGGCCTTGAACCGATTAATGTTTGACCTTGCTAATTAAAGGCAGAATGTATGCACCCCATGTGGGTGCTTTTTTCTTGCTGGCAGCACGACATTTTGCTTTGGCCATGAGCTATGATGTAGTTGTAAATCAAAGAAAGGAAGGAACAAAATATGAAAACGACGAAATTGATACTGAGCATCATCTCCATGATACTATTTGTGATTATCGCTCTCCAGTCCTGTGCGGCAGGCGTTAGTAATACACTGCAGGAAAATGGAGAACTTGGAGGTAGTGCAGGCATCATGTTGGGCATCTGCATGATCATCGCCGCCATCATCGGTCTGGTGACCAGAAAAGGAGGCAAAGGGGGCGCCTTTACGGCAGGAGGATTCTATCTGGCAGGGGCTGTAATCGGCTATATGAATGCCGGCAGCTACGCAGATTTAAAAATCTGGGCTACCGTCTCATTGGCCTTTGGCATCTTCTTTATCGCCGGCACCATCATCGCAGCCAGGAAAAATGGATAAGGACACCAGAAACCTGGAAGAGGCTGTCAAAGCCTTAAAAACGGAAGAGCAGGTGGAGGGTTACCTCAGAGGTTGCCAACAAGAACAGGAAGTCAAATACTTTTACCAGTATCTTCATCAAATTGCAGAAGCAAAAAGGATACCTATGAGTCAAGTGGTTGCAAGGAGCAGGGTCAACAAAAACTACGTTTATAATATAACAGGGGGAGTGAAACGAAATCCGGGGAGAGACAAAATCATAGCATTATGTTTTGGCGCATGTATGAACTATGAAGAAACCAACAAAGCCTTGGAAATCGGGGGTCACTGCAGACTGAATCCGAAAAGTGAGAGAGATGTGAGAATTGCGGTAGCAATCAACACGGGAGCTTTCGACGTAGGGAAGCTCAATGACCTGCTGACAGAAAAGCACTTGCAGCCCTTGCACATCTGAAGGGAAAAATAAAACGATGCTATCGCATGACAGGCAAAACGCCGCGCAGGGTTTGATACCTTGGGCGGTGTTTTGATTTTAAAGTATTGCTTTCATTCAGCAGGAGACTATGGTAAAATATAGCCGAAAGCTTTGTGTTTCCTTTACAAAAACCCATAATTATGATAAACTGTTATACTATGTTAAGGTGATTAAAATATGAGTTTTGTAATCAATATAGGCAAATTTTGCTTGATGATATTATACGGGATTCTCAAATTATTCCCGAGCAAAGAGAATAAGGTATTGTTTTTGAGCAGGCAGTCAGATGAACTGAGCCTGGATTTTTCTATGTTAAAAGACGAACTTTTGCGGCAGAATCCGGATGTTCAAATTATAGCGATCTGTAATCGACTGGACGACAGCAAAAGCGGTCTTGTCGGTTTTGCAATAGATACCCTGAAGAGCATGTACCACCTGGCTACCAGCCGGGTGTGCGTATTGGATGCCTATTGGCCGGCAGTATCGCTGCTCCATCACAAGGACAAGCTGACCGTCATTCAGATGTGGCATGCCATCGGCAAGATCAAAAAGTCGGGCTATCAGACATTGGGAAAAGAATCGGGCAGGGGAGAGCAACTCGCCCGCCTTCTGCACATGCACGAAAACTACGACATCATCATTGCAGGCGGCAAGGCGTGGAATCCTTATTACTGTGCGTCTTTTCACACGACGGAGAACAAGCTGCTCAACATCGGCCTGCCGCGGATCGACCACCTGCTGCAGAGTGAACAGGCCAATCGGGAAGCAGCCCTCGCGGCGTACCCGGAACTTGCAGAAAAACAGGTGATTCTCTATGCGCCTACTTTTCGAAGAAACATAGAGTTAAACTGGCAAAATTTATTAAAAGAAATTGACTTTGAACAATATATACTGATTGTAAAAGGGCATCCTAATCAAAAGATAGAATGCAATCGGGACGGTGTGCTTCTCTGCCCGGATTTCAAGGCCGTAGACCTTTTGGCTGTGTGTGATTATTTAATTACAGATTACTCGGCCATTGCGGTGGAGGGAGCTGTTTTGGGAAAAAAGACCTACTATTATCTCTATGATTACGAGGAATACACAGAAAAAAACGGCATCAACGTCAACCCTTTTGAGTCCATGCCTGGCTGCGCCTTCAAGGACGCGGGTGAGCTGATCCGGGATTTGGAATCGAGTCACTACAACCAGCAGGCCCTGGACGAGTACCGAAAAAAATATCTGCCGGAGGAACTGGGCACTTCCACTGCCAAGCTGGCAGAGGTCGTCATCAGAAATTTAGCATAAGGAAGAGAAGAGAGCATGTTTAAATTCGCAAAAAAATGCATCAAAAAATTGAAATTATTTATCTTATATTGGAGAAGAATCGTCTTTGCAAAGAACAATTTTAAATGTCCGTTTTGGAAAAAGATCAGAGCCAATGTCTGTGGCGGGTTTTTGGCGGATCAGTGGATGCTCTACGATTTTGACCACAATGACAAGAGCGAATATCTGTCCGAGTTTGACTGGTATCGCTCCAGATATATCAACGAGCCTTTTGACTTTCTGCTCAACAACAAGATTGCGGCTGCTGAGATTTTGCAGCAATATGTCAGAGTGCCTGCAAGCTATATGATCAAAAATCACGGTTTTCTGACCAGCTTTGACAGCAGGCGCATGGAGTATGAAGACGCCATCACCCTGCTCAGAGAAAAAGGCAAGCTGTTTATCAAACCTTATGGGGCAGGAAAAGGCAACGGCGTCAATATCCTGATCTACGAGGACGGCAAGATTTTTGTGGATAAGGACGAATACACAGAAGAGGATTTCGTCAAGTTCCTGCAGGGCAGGGACGACTGGTTTATCTGCGAGTCCATGAAGCAGCATCAATATTCTGACGATATCTATGACAAGACCGTAAACACCATCAGGCTCATTACCCTGAGAGATATACACACCCACGAATTCAAGGTGTTCTTTGCTGTGCAGAGAATCGGCACAGCGGCGACGATTCCGGTGGATAATGGCAGCAGAGGGGGGCTGGTTGCAAAGATCGACCTGGAAACAGGTGTGCTCAGCGAAGCCAGATGCCTGCACAATCGAAATGTGTACAAGGTTCATCCCGATTCAGGCGCACCTATCGAAGGAGCGGCGATTCCGAACTGGGATGCCATCAAGGTGGAAATCCTGGAGTTAGCTAACCACATGCCGTATATGCACTTCATCGCCTGGGACATACTGGTGATCGAGGATGGCAGCATCTGCATCATAGAGGCGAACACTTCTTCTGGCGTGAACATCATTCAGCTTTGGGGCGGACAGAGAAACGACGAGTTGGGAGACTTTTACCGCTACCATAAGGTAATCAAGAAATAAATGACGAATTAGGAGACTACCAATGAAATACATTATCATGGCTGACGGAAAGGGCACCAGGTGGAACAATTACCACGACATACCAAAACACTTTATCGAAGTGGAAGGAGAGACGCTTCTCGCCAGAACCGTCAGACTTCTGCGGATGTATGACGCCCAGTGTGAGATCATCATCACCTCTCACGATCCCAGATACGAGGTCGAGGGTGCAAGACGCTATGAGCCCGTCAACAACGTGTTAGAAATAGACCGTTTTACGGCAGAACTGATCGAAGATGACGTCTGCTTTCTCTATGGAGATACCTACTATTCCTATTCTGCGATTAAATCCATCGTCAGTACGGAGACAGATGACTTGATGTTCTTTGGAAATGAAAAATCCATTGTCGCAGTCAAAGTCAAAGATGCTGAAGTCTTTCGGCATCACGTAAATCACGTGAGAGAGCTGTTCTTACAGGGCGAAATCAAGAAATGCATCGGATGGCAGGTCTACCAGTCGTTTATGGGCATGTCTTTTGAAGAAAAGAAAATCGCGGGAAAATACGTCTATATGGAGGACGGAACGAGAGACTTTAATTCACCAGAGGATTTGGAAAAGAGTGAGAGGAAAGGAAGATAAGTGGAGACATTAAAAGAGATTATAAAAGCACATATCGATTATAGAAAACAGCTTTTTAAACTTGCAAAGTCAGATATCATTAAGACCTATAAAGGGGCAGCCCTGGGCTGGGCCTGGGCACTGATCAAACCAGCGATCCAAATTTTTGTGTTCTGGTTTGCTTTTACCATCGGTTTGCGGCACGGAAAGCCAGTCGAGGGATATCCGTATTTCTTATGGCTTATCGCGGGTATGATTCCCTGGTTTTACATGAGAGATACGATTACAGGCGGTGCGGCCTCATTGCGCAGATACACTTATCTGGTAACGAAGATCAAATATCCCATCTGCACCATACCGACCTTTGTCAGCATGTCGCTGTTCTTAGTGCATATGGGGCTTTTGACCATCGTCATCTTGATTTATATCGGTTTTGGCTACATGCCGGATATTTACTATCTGCAGCTTCCGTTTTACATGTTTCTGATGTTCATGTTCTTCACGACCTGGGGATTGTTTGCATCGGTGCTTTCGGCTATGAGCAGAGACTTTCTCAATCTGGTAAAATCTTTGACGACAGCGCTCTTCTGGCTGTCAGGCATATTGTATAATGCGCAGGAAATAAAGCCGCTCATCTTGCGTAAAATATTGATGTTTAATCCGATAACGCTTATTACAAACGGCTACAGGGACTGTTTTGTCTACAAAGAATGGTTCTGGGAGAACCCTATAGAGCTTAGAAATTATGTCATCGTGCTGACGGTGATGGCGATTTTGGCAGTTTGGGCATACAAGAAACTGAAGAAAGATGTTCCTGATGTATTATAAAGGGAAAAGGATTTTTTTATGAATAATATAGCGATACAGTTTAAAAATGTGACGAAAGTATATAAATTATTTAAGAACGACAAACAGAGATTCAGGGCTATTTTTTCTAAGAGAGTGAAGCCGAAGATCAAGAAGGCTATCAACGATGTTTCTTTTACTGTTGAAAAGGGAGAATCTGTAGCGCTTTTTGGAAGAAATGGTGCGGGGAAGTCGACGATCCTCAAGATGATTACAGGGGTCACATATCCCACTACTGGGGAAATTATAGTAGAGGGCAGAGTCAGCGCACTGCTGGAACTGACAGCCGGTTTTGACCCGGATTTTACTGGAAGAGAGAACATCTTTTTCCGCGGACAGCTTTTAGGTATTTCAAACGAAGAAATCAGGGAATTAGAAGAAGACATCATCGAGTTTGCCGATCTGGGTGATTATATGGATCAACCGGTAAGAACCTATTCCAGCGGGATGAAGGCAAGACTCGGATTTGCAATCAATGCCAACATCAAGCCGGAGATTCTGATTGTAGATGAAGCGCTCAGTGTCGGTGATAAGGAATTCCGCCGCAAATGCAGGCAGAAGATTAATGATATCGTAGATGACGGTGATGTGACATTCTTATTCGTAACCCATTCAACCAACGTTGCCAAGGATTTTTGCAAAAGAGGAATTGTCATGAAAGCGGGAAAACTGATGTATGACAGCGATATTGAAGATGCTATTGCATTCTATGAAGATATGACTGATAAAGAAATGGCGGCAAAAAAGAAACAAGGCAGTAAGAAAGTTTTAGGATAGGAGAATATTATGGTAAGACGTCGAAAAGAAATCTTCGCACACAATAATAAGTACGAAGGCAACATTTTTAAACGATTCGGACGGTGGTTTGGCAAGTTGAAAGGCTGGCAGAAGGGTATTATGATTGGACTGACTGTCATCCTCATTGTTGCAATCGGTGTTGCCAGCTATGTATTTGCTAAGCTGGGACTGCTTGACCGAGTGAAGCTCAATGAAAAAGAATTATCCTGTGTGGATGTAGACGGATACATCAATATCCTGCTTCTTGGAGTGGACAGCAGGGATATGGACAACATCCAAGGCTCTGGGGCAGATGCAATCATGATTCTCAGTATCAAAGAAGAGACAGGCGAGGTCAAATTGATTTCTGTATACAGAGATACTTATTTAAAAATGGGAGATACCGATTCTTACGACAAAATCACCAATGCGAACCGCATTGGCGGACCGAAGATGGAAATCCAGTCCTTGAACCAGGCGATGGATATGAACATCAGCAAATTTGTGGTCGTCAACTTCAAAGTTGTAGCTGATTTGGTAGACCAGGTAGGCGGCATCACCGTTGACGTGCAGGATTTTGAAATCCCTCAGCTGAACAAGTATACCATTCAGACGGCGGAAAACATCGGCAAAAAGGATTATAAGCTGGTAGAAAAAGCTGGTGAGCAGACGCTGGAAGGCGTTCAGGCAGTATCTTACGGAAGAATTCGTAAGGGGGTTGGAGATGACTATAAGCGGACAGAACGTATGAGAGTCGTTTTAACCAAGGTCTTTGAAAAATTGAAAAAGATGAGCTTTGGAGAACTGGACGATCTTTTGGATATGATGCTGCCACAGGTGCAGACCAACTTAGGTAACGGTGATCTTCTGGGTCTGGCATCAAGGCTTACCAATTTCAAAATATCTGGCAGCACAGGATGGCCTTATGATGTAACTGGTGGTTATATCGGGCAGACATCTTATGTTTTTCCAGATGACCTGGTCAGCAATACGACCAAGCTGCATCAGGAGATGTTCGGACAGAAAGATTATAAGCCATCGGAGACTGTACAGGCAATCAATGATGCGATTCTCGGGGACCTTAACGGCAATGTATCCGACCAGCAGCCGATAGACACCAGTGGTGATACCAATGCTGGCAATGACGGAAATACCGATCAAAATACTGGTCCGAACGGAACTGGCGGTTCGTCTGGCAGCAGTGGAAATAGCGGCGGCAACACAGGCGGAAATGGCAACGGCGGAGGTAATTCTGGCGGCGGTTCCGATAAACCGAAGCCGGATCCAAAACCAGATCCAGAGCCGACGCCTGATCCAGAACCGACGCCTGACCCAACGCCGACCCCGGATCCGGGACCAGATGACAGCGGTACGACGACACAGAGCGAATAAGTGAGAGAAATAGAGAATAGGAGAGAGAAAAATGGCAAAGGAAAAGATTAATTTTGCAGATGAAGATATCAAATTAAAGTACAGACATACGACTTCCCATATCATGGCTCAGGCTGTTAAGAACTTGTGGCCGGATGCAAAGCTGGCCATCGGACCTGCAATTGACAACGGATTTTATTACGACATCGATATGGAACACAAGTTGTCCGATCAGGATCTTTTAAAGATTCAGAAAGAGATGAAGAAGGTCATTCAGGCAAACCACAAGCTGGAGCGTTTTGAGCTGCCTAGAGAAGAGGCTATCAAATACATGGCCGACCGCAGCGAAGATTACAAGGTGGAATTGATTCAGGATCTTCCTGAGGACGCGGTCATTTCGTTCTACAAGCAGGGAGACTTTGTAGACCTCTGCGCGGGACCGCACATGGAGTCCACAGGACAGATCAAAGCTGTCAAGCTGATGAGCGTCGCCGGGGCATACTGGAGAGGTGACGAGCATAATAAGATGCTGCAGAGAATCTATGGTACTTGTTTCCCATCACAAGAAGAGCTGGACGAATATATCAACCGCCTGGAAGAGGCAAAAAAGCGAGATCATCGCAAGATCGGCAAGGAAATGGATCTGTTCATGCTGACTGAGGAGGGACCTGGTTTCCCATTCTTCATGCCGAAGGGGATGATTATCAGAAACGAACTTGAGAACTTCTGGCGCCAGGAGCACAGGAAGAGAGGCTATCAGGAGATTAAGACGCCGCTGATTCTTAATGAAGAACTCTGGAGAACATCAGGTCACTGGGACCACTACAAGGACAACATGTACTTCACAAAAATCGACGATGCGGATTATGCGATCAAACCGATGAACTGTCCGGGTTCCATGCTGGCTTATAAGCGCAAAATGTGGTCATACAGAGATTTACCGCTGAGAATCGGTGAACTGGGCCAGGTGCACAGACACGAGCTTTCTGGCGCACTGCACGGCCTCATGAGAGTGCGGTCCTTCACACAGGATGATGCCCATATCTTCATGCTGCCGGAGCAGATCAAAGACGAGATCGTCGGTGTGGCTAAGTTTATCGACGACGTCTACAGCATGTTCGGGTTCAAATATCATATTGAACTTTCCACGAGACCGGAAGACTCCATGGGAACTGATGAGGAATGGGCAATGGCAGAAGACGCCCTGCGCGAGGCCATGACAGAAGTAGGCGTCCCTTATGTTGTAAACGAAGGGGATGGCGCGTTCTACGGACCAAAACTGGACTTCCACTTAGAAGATTCCCTGGGAAGAACCTGGCAGTGTGGAACAATTCAGCTAGATATGCAGATGCCGCAGAGGTTTGATCTTACTTATGTGGGTTCCGATAATGAAAAGCACAGACCGATTATGATTCACCGTGTCATCTTCGGTTCCATCGAAAGATTTATCGGCATTCTGACAGAACACTTTGCCGGCAAATTCCCACTGTGGCTGGCACCGGTCCAGGTGAAGCTATTGACTGTGGCAGAGACTTTTGCCGATTATGCAAAAGAAGTGGCAGCAAAGTGTGAAGAAGCGGGACTGCGCGTAGAACTTGACATCAGAAATGAAAAAATCGGCTACAAGCTGAGAGAAGCGAGAAACGAAAGGGTTTCCTATATCTGTGTCATCGGCGAGCGAGAGGCGGAAGCGAATTCGGTATCTGTCCGTTCCACAAAAGTGGGCGAGCTGGGCGCCATGTCTGTAGACGAATTTGTTGAGAAGTTGGTCGAAGAAGTAAAGTCGAAAGCGGTGTAACATGTTTGGCAAAAAGAAGGCACAGGAACCTTGGCGCGACGGTGTTTACCTATGTACGGTAAACGACAGTTTTCAGGCGGATTTACTGGAGTCGAAATTAAAGGGCGAGGGGATTCCCTGCGTAAAGAAATACGAAGGTGCAAGCAATTACATCGAAATCTTTATGGGACAAAATACGACAGCTCCTATTGAGCTCTATGTACCAGAAGAGAGTCTGGAAGATGCAAAGAACATCATCATACCAGTTGACTTAGACGATTGTGAGCCAATAGAAGAATAATTAACAAAAAATAAAGAAGCCGGACGGCACTGTGATTTCAACACAAGTGCTGACCGGTTTCTTTTAATCCTCAAACAAATGCTTCTTGCACATCTGTCACATTGCGGCTGGCTGCATTTGCAGAAGAATATGCGAATTGCAGATTATAGCCGCCAGTGCATCCATCAACGTCTAAAACTTCTCCAACTGCATAGAACCCCGCAAATCGCTTTAATTCCATTGTTTTGGGATTGATTTCGGATAGGGCGATACCGCCGGTGGTTACCATCGCCTTATTGTAGCCCGCAACACTGTCGACTAAAAAGGAATCGGCCGTCAGTCTGGCAGCGACTTCTTTTTGTCTCTCTCCCGTTTCCTTTAAGATGACCTGCAGAAAACTTTTCGGCAGATCCAATTCTTTCGAAAGAAGGTTGGATAGACTTGCTTTACGATTCTTTGAACAGTTGCTGATTTTTTCGGCCACAGCGCTTTTGGTCTCAGGATATAAATAATTCAGTTTGATGATATCACCTTGTCGGATCTCCTTGGAACTATTTAAAATCAAAGGGCCAGACAGATTGCTGTGGGTAAAAAGCAGATCACCTACTGCTTCTGCTGCTTTCCTTTCACTGCGCCATACAGATAAATGTACATTTTCAAACGAGATACCCGAAAGCTCTCCATAGGGATAGTTTCTCACATTGACAGGAGCTAGGGCTGGCCGCAGGGGTGTAATCTCTATGCCCAGGCTTCGCAGCACAGGGAACAGATTTCCATCGGAGCCAGTCGTCGGATAAGAACAGCCGCCAGAGGCGATCACCAGACTTCTGCAAAGATAATTCTCATTTGTCGTGAAAACCTGCCATAGGCCGTCGTCGTTTCTTTGTATGCGGCATACGGGACTCTCATATTGAATGACAAATCCATTTTCACGGCTTTTGGCAAGAAGGAAGTCTCTGATATCACGGGCATCCATAGAGGCAAGGAAGACCTTGCCATCTTCTCTCGTGATGGTATCTATGCCGCCGTCATGAAGAAATTTCCGCAGATGCTCGTTGTTGTATTTGTAAAGACAGCTTCTGATTTTGCCGCCATTTTTTCCGTAACATTCCACAAAGTCTTTGATGGAGCCGTCATGGGTGATGTTGCATTGGCCGCCGCCGCTCATCAAAAGTTTGGTTCCGGGCTGCTTTGTCTTTTCTAGGATGAGACCGCGAACGGGTCTTTGAAATGACGCGCTGCAGAAGAGCCCTGCAGCGCCAGCGCCGATAATGATACAATCGTATGTCATGAATGATGTCCTTTCTCTCATCGTGATATCTTTCAGCTTAATCCATTTTCGATCCGATGTCAATCGCTGCTATTGCAGTGTCTCTGCCAGAAGACGATACACACGCGGGCAGGTCTTTTTGTAGACGTTGAGAACATCCTCTCTGACTGCATCAGGCACATCAGCATAGTTCGTGGTATAGTTCAAAACATAGTCCGGATCTTTGGAACGGATTGCGACTGCCTGCGCAAAGGTCATGGCATCGTAATCTTCAAGCAATGCGTTCTTGAGCTTGTGCATAAAGGAATCAGGCAGTTTCTTGAGGAGGATGGCACCGCCTTTATCCATCAGACGGAAGTCCGATGTCTGGGCTTTTTTTATATTGTCAAGGGTCAGCTGCTTGTATTCACGGCTTTCAAAGATTTTGCTGTAGGCATCGAGGAGGGGTTTTTGACCATCCATGGAGACCCGGTAGGTTCTCTTGATTTCTTTGCCGCCTTTTAGATGATAGTTGATATTGAAATGATACGGTGTGTCTGACTTCTCTGTCAAATCCCCCTTGTTTTCGACTAACAGGCGATGAAATTCGATCAGATTTTGGATATTCTCCTTTTCCGTTAAAACAATTTCGGAGCTGAAAGAGTCCTGAAATATCCCCGTTTGAAGAAAATCATCATCCAAGGTGACGGACTTTACCGAACCGGCTTCGGGAATCCTGGTCGTATAACCGGTCAGGTCAAAGACCGTCAGACCGAAAAAGAGCGTCACGGAGATAAGAACCGCCGTATATTTCTTTAGCACGTCCAGTCGGAATACCGCCAGGCTTTTTTCCAGAATCATCCTTGCGATGAGGTAGAATAGTAAAGAACTGATCAGTGCGCTGAACAAAAGGACAGGTAAATCCGGCGGAGTCATGAAGAAAGAGCATAGAATGGCAGTGCCCACAAAGGCGATGAGAACGCAGATGACTTCTCCTGCCAGCCCGTATACTGCTGCATTTCCTTCTTTTTCCAGTGGAAGCCTGCGATATACCATTGCGGAGCACCACAGCAGCACCATGGTGATGAGCAGGTAGGTCAGATAGGCTAGCAGTTCATCCATATAAAGCGTGGAAAGATAGTTGCTCCATTCAAAACTGACGGGAGAGAAAACCTTGCCTGCCAGCGGTGAATTGGTAAAGCCGAAAAGGACGGCGGACATGAAGTTGTTGATGATGAATATCGTGATCGGCAGGGCACCGTTGAAAAACATGGCAAGCAGGATGTGGGTCACTACGCTGCCAGCCACCACTGCTGCCAGAGTTGAGACCGCAAAGACGAAGCCTGCGGAAATCAGCGTCCGGAAAATCCAGGAAGGCACAATGAAAGAAACCCATTCATAAGCATCTCCGCGGAGCAAAAAGGCATAGCAAAGCCCGGTCAGCAATATGGGCAGGAAAATCATAATCATGCCAGAGGCAGCCGCGGAACGGAACAGCTTTTTCCTCGAAAATGGCATGGCATGGATCGTGACGGCAGATCCGCTGCCATGGAGGTAAGAAAAAACCGCTGCCGAGGCGCAGATCGGCAGAACCATCAGCACGCCAAGATAGACGTAGTCGTGATTGATGAGAGCTTCCTCAGCTTGAAACCGCAGTATCTCATGTTTGCTGGATTTCACGATGAGAGGCAGCACACCCTTGATAAAATACGCGAGAAAACCGGCAAATGGCAGCAGCCAGAACTGTTTCAAATTTCGAGCCACCAGTACGGCGGATATATTACAAAAGGATTTCTTTGATTTCATCGTATTCCCCTCCCAATTCGTAGATAAAGATTTCTTCCAATGTCAGTGGCACCAGGTCGAAGAGCAGCGGCTGCAGCGGTGTAATAGCGTCTCTGATCGCAGCGGCATTTTCGTTGATGATCAAAAACTCCACAGAGCCCTTGCTCTCCTGGTGTAAGACATGCAAGTCTTCCAGCATGTGGTCAGGACAGCCATCTGAACCAAAAGAGAGCTGTACTTTGTGCATCTTGCTCTTCATGGCATCCAGTTCTTTTTCCAGGCGCATACGGCCTTTGCTGATGATGCCGATAGAATCGCAGATTCCTTCAAGCTCACGGAGATTGTGGGATGAAACCAGAACCGTCATCTGTTTTTCAGCCACTTCGTCCACAACAAGCTTCCATACCAGTCTCCTGGCTACCGGATCCAAGCCATCTATGGGCTCATCCAAGAGCAGATAGTCTGGCGATGTAGACAGAGCCAGTACGAGAGCTGCCTGTTTTTTGATGCCTTTGGAAAAACTGCGTATGCTCTTTTTTCGATCGAGCCCAAAGAGGGATATCATATCTTCGAATTTTTCCTGATTCCATCCGGCATAGACGTTCCTATAGAATTTTCCCATATCAGAAAGGGAAGCGCCGGCCGGAAAATACAGGTCGTCAGGCACCAGGCTGATTCGCTGCTTGACTTCTTCGTTTTCAAATACCGGGACGCCGTCTATTAAAACTTCACCTTTATCAGGAATCAATACACCGGATAGCAGTCGTAAAATGGTGGTTTTCCCTGCGCCGTTGGTACCGATCAGACCATAAATCGACCCCTTCTGCACGCGAAGGTCCAAATCGATCAGGGCAGGGCAGCCGTCAAAGGCTTTGCTCAAATTTTGTACGTGAATCATTTCTCATCCTCCTCCATTACCTCGATGACGATTTTTTTTGCTTCTTCGCAGCTGAGGCCTAAATACTGTAGTGCCTTGAATGATGACAGAATTTCCTTTTTTATCCCCTCTATGCGGCGAGGATCAGGTTTGATCGTGGCTTTATCGCATGCGAAAGTACCGCGCCCAGCGGCAGAATAGACAAATCCTTCTCGCTCAAGCTCTCGATACGCTTTTTGGACAGTATTAGGATTTACTGTCAAGTCTTTGGACAATTCTCTGACAGACGGCAGCTTGCTCCCCTGTGCAAGGACACCGGTCATGATCAGTTCTTTGATGTTGTCTACGACTTGCTCATAGATGGACTTGTGGCTAGTCATATCAAGCTGAAACATATTTTCGCCTCCTCTCTCTGTCATAAGTGTACTATATTAACTAGTACACTGTCAACAGTAATATCGATTTCTTCGGTAGATATTGTCATTCTTCCGACAGACGTTTACAAATTTCAACAAAAATGATACAATGATTATCGTTAGAATTTCAATTAATTGAAGGAGTATGGAAGTGATGAATGATGATAAAAATCAGGGACAGGAAAACCGGCAGGTGAATACCTATGATCCTGACCAGCTATATAAGAACAAATCGGGGAAAAGCGGTTTTAGCAGTTGGAAAAAAGGCTTGATCATATTTTTGATCATAGCGGTTGTGATCGTGATTCTCGGTGTCAGCTGCAACATGGGTGTCAGCGGGATTCTGGGAACGACGGAAGATGACTACGATTATAGCAGTGATTACATAGGCGTCCTCGCAATACGGGGAACCATAGCAGAAGAGGGCGGTACATCAGACACTTACAATCAGCAGTGGCTGATAGAGCGCGTCGAACAGATGAAAAACGATCCTTACAACCAGGGTCTGATTCTCACCATTGACACCCCGGGCGGAAGTGTTTATGCTACAGATGAGCTATATCTGCAGATCAAAGCGTATGCAGAAGAAACCGGAAGACCAGTCTACACTTATATGGAATCGACTGCAGCTTCGGGGGGATACTATATTGCCGCTGCCAGTGACAAGATCTTTGCCAACCGAAACACCCTTACAGGATCCATCGGCGTGACCATCGGAACAGTGTACGATATTTCAGGATTTTTGGAGAAGATGGGAATTAAAACAGTGACCATCACCTCTGGGAATAACAAGGCTATGGGCAGTTCGGTGAACCCGCTGACCAAGGAGCAGAAAGAGATCTATCAGAGCATCGTGGATGAGTCTTATGAACAGTTTGTCGGCGTTGTGGCGGAAGGCCGCGATATGAAACTTTCTAAAGTCAGAAAGCTGGCAGATGGAAGGATTTATACTGCAAAACAGGCAGAAGAAAACGGATTGGTCGATCAGGTAGGGACGCTGCAGGATGCAGTCAGAGATATGCGTGCTGCCTATGAACTGGATGATTGCGATCTGCAGACCATGGAATATAAACCTAAGACTACATTTTTATCCTGGCTTGACAGCAAAACTTCTGCCAAGGAGAGCAGCGCGAAATCGGAATACGATCAGTTGATGAAGCTGATGGAGGAGAATAATCAGTTTACCGTGACATACCTGTCACCGATACAGAAATAGGAGGGATTCAAATGACCTGGGGCGCGTTTTATATGTATTACCAGTGTCCGCAGTGCGGGAAGAAATTCAAATACGCCATTGACCTGCTGGATGTTGCAGGGGAACAGTTCGGCAAATGTCCGGATTGTGATATAGAAGGGACCTTCATCAAAGAAGGACCCAATACACCAGATAGCCTGGAATACGAAGAAATTGATGATTAAAAAAAAGGGGCTGTCGCATTAACGAAGAAACGGCGTAAAGCA
>URXI01000021.1 GCA_900551775.1 uncultured Eubacterium sp.
CTGATGATGGCCGCCGGACGCAGGTCAAAGTGTTTGTTGACAATTTCTGCGATTTCCTCGTCAGACAATTTTCCAGTACCAAAGGTGTCAACCATGATGGAAACCGGTTTTGCTACACCGATGGCATAGGCCAGCTGAATCTCACACTTTGCGGCAAGACCCGCCGCAACCACGTTCTTGGCTGCATATCTGGCTGCATAGGTAGCGGAACGGTCTACCTTTGTTGGATCTTTTCCGGAGAAAGCGCCGCCGCCGTGACGTGCATAGCCGCCGTAGGTGTCTACGATGATCTTACGTCCAGTCAGACCGGAGTCTCCATGGGGTCCGCCGATGACGAATCTGCCCGTCGGGTTTACAAAATACTTTGTCTCGTCGTCGAGCAGTTCAGCAGGAATAATCGGCTTAATCACATATTCAATCATGTCCGCCCTGATCTGTTCCTGCGTCGCCTCTGGATCATGCTGCGTAGAAATGAGTACCGTATCCACCCTCTTGACTTGATCCCCATCGTATTCTACCGTCACCTGGGTCTTTCCATCCGGTCTCAGATAATCTAATTTGCCTTCTTTTCTGATCTTTGTAAGCTGCAGCGCCAGCTTATGCGCCAAGGCGATAGGCATCGGCATATATTCTGCCGTTTCATCGCAGGCATAACCGAACATGATGCCCTGATCTCCGGCGCCGATGGTGTCAATCTGGTCGTCCAAGATTCCTTCCTTATATTCAAGAGCTTTGTCGACGCCCATGGCAATATCGCCAGATTGTTCGTCGATGGCTGTCAATACGGCACAGGTGCTTCCGTCAAAGCCATACTTGGCTCTGTCATAACCGATGTCCTTGATGACGCCTCTCACAATCTTCGGTATATCTATGTAGCAGTTTGTGCTGATTTCGCCCATTACCATGGCATAACCAGTAGTGGTCGTCGTCTCACAAGCCACCCTGCCATATGGATCTTTCTCCATGATGGCGTCCAGGATCGCGTCCGAAATCTGGTCGCACATCTTGTCTGGATGTCCTTCTGTTACGGACTCAGATGTAAATAGTTTTTTCATTGAAATTCTCCTCCCTTTTTGTCTCATATCTATCCTTAGCAAGAAAAAAGCCTTTTCTCTCGTCATGAAAGAAAAGGCATGATATTATCGGTATCATTCCTCATCTTTCAGAATAAGATAATTCTGTAGGATTTAGCACCTTTTCTGTCAGTAAACTGACACCTAGGTTGCCGGGCATCTTCGGGCCTATTCCCTCAGCCGCTCTTGATAAGGATCATTATCTATTAAATTATACTCTGATAAAAATCTTTGTCAATGGCATATTGTAATTTTGTAAAAATAGGATATACTCTTATGTAGTAATACTTATATTGAGGTGTAATTTTGAACAAAGACAATTTTAAGGTAATACGTGGCGGACTGTTAGACAGCGCTAACACAAGCAGAAAAACTTTCGTATCAGCATACGTGACAAACACCAGATTAATGGGCGTACTGGGTATGTATATCCACTTTGAGCTGCCCGACAACAAGGCTCTTTTTGACTTGCATCAGTTCTTCTATTTTGATGCAGAAGAATACGGCTTCGAAACATACGACAGCATACTGGGACCAGACGACGGGCGGGTATCAGAAATTGAAAGCTCCCTGATCGGAGGGCTTGGCGGAGAAAAAATCGATTTGACGCTCAAAGAAGCGCAGTATATTCTGCAGGAATACGTGCGTTTCAATCGCAGGGGGAATATACCGATGCCGGAAGGCTTCGAAGAATACGCATTCCTGTTGAAAGATGACATTCACATGACCGAACCGGAGTTGTATATTTTGATGTGTAAGCAGTGTGTTCATATTGATTCTCCATATGAACTGATCAATTACTTTCTGATGAGATGTTTCGGCAAAGATTTTGGTGCAGCAGATTTTCTGACGACGCAGGACTTTGATTTAGAACAATTTCCCGACTTCAAGGCCGGCACTTTCTGCAAGAACACCATAGACAAAGGGGATGAACCAGGCTCCTATATCAGCGAATCACTTGTAGAGTTTAATGACAGTTATTATGTAGTCGTGACCCACGTAAAGCTTTCGCAAATGCATATCTGTCACTATGAGCGCATCTCTGCTTTCAGAGTGTCCTCAGCAGAGGCGGCGATGATGCTGTCCCGCTCTGAATTTGTATCGGTCTACAAAATGCTCGCCGATGCTTCGACATTTACAACTACATCTACAAAACTGACAGCAGGTGCGATGATTACAAAGCACGACACGGGCATCCTCTACATGATCTTCCATCCTAACAATAAGCATGTAGCGAAAAAGGAGTATCGTCTCAACGAAGATGTCCTCGGCATGTACTTTATCTCTGATTCAGGTCAGTTGATTTCAGCCTCTTACTCATTAGATGAAATACGTCAATTAGAAATTGACTTGGGTACTTCCTCTTTCGGAAGAAAATTAATACCGACTGCAAAATACGAATTTCAAGAGCCTGTCCTGTACGAATTTATACAGAGCGGATTCGAAGACTTTGAACTCTTTGTGGACGCAATCAAAACCGGAGAATAATTGATTCTCCGGTTTTACGTTAACCAGTGTTCGCATTTAGGCAAACAGTTTTCAACAGTGGATAAACCCCTTATTTTGAGCCGTTGGACGACTTTTCCACATGGAAAACTCAAATCGTATACAATTTTGTGCACATCAATATGTGGAAAACTTTATCGTCTGTACCCCTTGTAATTTCAATATTGAATAGGTTCACCTTCTTTTGTCAAGAGGTAGTTATCCACAATTTTTAAGTGGATAATTATGAGTTGTTTGTTCGACTCGCTATTACTTTATTCGAATGACTTTTTTGAATTTTCAACGAATACTGATCTGCGATGGCATCCATGATGCATTTTGCCAGTTTTTGTTGAAAAGCCTCAGATTTCAGATTTGCCAAGTCCTCCGGATTGGATAGGAATCCACACTCGACCAGAACCATATTACTGTCAACGTTTTTAAACAAGTAGATGTCACTCTTCGGCAGAACGATGCGGTCAGTTCCGTCGTTGATCCCTGCGGTAAGGGACTTCTGAATTTTTTCAGCCATGGTCTTGTTCTCTTCACTGACTTCCTCTGTCCCGTTTTTGGGGTAGAACACCTGTGCCCCTTTCACCTTTGAGTCCTGCTGAAAGCTGTTGAGATGGATGCTGATCATCAAGTCGGGAGCCGCCTCGTCGATAATACGCTTCCGTTCCTTCAAATCACCAAGCTTCAGCCATCTGCCGCTGTTGTTGTCTTCAGCATATAGTCCTGCATCGCTGTCCCTGGTGAGGACCACCCTGACCCCATACTTCTCCGCTTCTTTTTTTAATGCCTGAGATATGGCCAGATTGATGTTTTTCTCCACGGTTCCGTCAGAGGCGACCGCCCCGCTGTCAGGTCCGCCGTGGCCGGGATCAATGACCAGCGTCATCGGCACCGATAACTTCGCTGCAATTTGAAGCGCCTGTCTGTATCCCGGCATGGCACAGATGCAGACAATGATTAAAACCCCTAAGACAAATTTCTTTATTTTCAAATTACTTTCCCCTTCTTTACTCTTTTTCATTCACAATAATATATGTTATACTGTTGTTATAGAGAACCATTATACTTATACGACTAACGCCACGAAGGAGTTTTATTATGAATACAATCAGACGATTTAAAGAAGACGTTTATTTAAAGGAGTGCACGGCCAAGATAACCGGTTTGGCAGAAAAAGACGGTAAGATTCACATCACTTTGGATCAGACGATTTTCTTTCCTACAGGAGGCGGCCAGAGCTGCGATATCGGAACCATCGGCAATCTCCCTGTCATCGACGTCTATGAGACGGCAGATGACATCTTCCATGTGACGGATCAGGTCGATCACGGATTGTCAATAGGCGATGATGTGACCATTGCAATCGATTGGCCCCATCGATTTGATAACATGCAGCGCCACTGCGGAGAGCACATCCTTTCGGGAATCTTTTTCGAGCTGTTTGGCGGAGTCAACCGTGGCTTCCACATGGGTGAAGAATACATGACCATAGACATCAGCCTGGAAGAAAAGCCGGAATTTGACAAGATTTCCTGGGAAATGGCAAAAGAAGCCGAACTTCATGCAAATCAGGCAATTTGGAGCAATCTCCCCGTCATTACGAGACATTTTGACAGAAGAGAAGACGCTGAGAACCTGCCCCTCCGAAAGGCTCTGGCCTTTGACGAGGATATCACCATCGTCTGCGTCGGCGCCATCGAGAATCCTGCCGACTGCGTTGCCTGCTGCGGAACCCATCCCAGCACTTCCGGACAGGTTGGCCTGCTGAAAATCTATAAAGTGGAAAGCAACAAGGGGATGTTCCGCATCTACTTTGAAGCTGGCCAGCGTGCATTTTGCCAGTACCAGGAGCGTTTTGACGTTCTCACTACCCTGGAAAATAAACTATCCGCCGGATTCAGTGACCTCCTCGCCAAATACGACGCGCAGCAGGAAAAAAACAAAGAAGTACGCAACCAATTGTATCATCTGAAAAAATCGGTCATCGCAAGGGAAATCAGCGACATCAAAAGCTCCATTACCCCCGCTTTCGTCAAAAAGTACGATAAATTGTCAATTAACGATATACTCGATATTGGCAAAGAACTGAAAGGCTTGATTCCTACGATCGCTTTTTTAGTTCACCAGCCGTCCAATACCGTGCTCCTTTTCTCCGATCAGTACGACTGCAACAAACTGGTCAAAGAGAACGCGGACATCTACGGAGGCAAAGGCGGCGGCAACAAAAATTCCGCCCGGGCGATTTTCTCCAAGGCGGAATATGTAGATACGTTTATTGATTTGATTGAGAAGCACTTGAGATAGTGCTTCTCTCTATTTTGGCTTCACCATGTTCATAATGGCGATGGACGCGAGCACCAGCCCGATACCGGCTAATTTGACCAGCCCCAGAGCCTCACTGTAGATAAAGACCCCGATGCAGGTGGCAACCACAGTTTCTACTGACGTCACAACAGGCACTTTGGAGGTCTCCAGCTTCTTGGCAAGCCCCTTCAGATAGATAAAGTAGGAGCCCACTGTCGCAACGAAGGCATAGGCAACACCGGCAAAGAGCAGAGACAGGCTGGCTGCTTCCGCAATGGTTTCCCACGGCTTTGCGATAAATGCCATGGCTGCTGCACCGAATACAAAGCTGTAAAAGAGAATGGTCAGAGGATGATAGCTGGTCGTGGTGGTGCTGATGATAGTCATCAGGGCAAAGAGAAAGCCTGAAAGGACTGCTGCTGCAGCTCCATACACTGAAAATCTGACCGATGTGAAGTCTCCTCCCGTAACCGTCAGTGCACAGCCGATGACATTGACCACCAAGGCGAAGATTTTTATGGGTCCGATCTTTTCCTTGAAAAAAAGTCTGGACATGATGCAGACAAAGATCGGCGATGTATACGCCAAAACTGCAGCCATGGCCACACCGATGTTGTTAACCGCCTCGTTGTAGGCGAAATTGAACAGCGCCTGGCTGAAAAGTCCCAGGGCAAGACAGGCCATCAGTCCGTACTTGTCAATCTTGAAGAGCTTCGTCCCGCCCATTGCAAGCATTAGCGGGACCAGCAGGATCGCGCTGATTCCCAGGCGCATAAAAGCGACAGTTGCCGACGGCACGCCCAAATCATGAAGAATATTGATAAAAAGTCCGTTGGTTCCCCACAGGCAGCCAGCGATCAACACCATCAAGTAGCCTATTCTCTGTTCCGGTCTGGTCTTGGTTTTCTGTTTCATATTTCCTCTCTCATGTATCAAAATTTTTTGCTATTTCCCTATTATACATAAAAATGGATAAAATTGCGAGAAGAAATTTTGTAAAATTCAATCTTTTTTCTTTGGCTTTACCATGTTCATAATGGCGATGGAACTGAGCACCAGAACAATGCCCAAGAGTTTAAAGAGACTCATGGATTCGCTGAATACGAAAATACCTATGACAGCGGCGACCACAGTCTCTATGGACGCCACTACAGGAACCTTTGAAGTCTCAAGTCCGTGGGACAATCCATGCATATAGAAGAAATAGGAACCTACCGTCGGAATCAGTCCGTAACCGATGGCTGCCAGCACGAATGCAGGGGAAATCAGCTGGGAAACGCCTGCAAAAGGATGGGTGATCAGCGCCATAGTGATGGTTCCAAAGAGAAACTGATAGAAAACAATGGTCAGGGGATGATTTTTCTCCGTAACGGGCGTACTGATAATGGTCATCAGCCCATAGAGGAACCCTGCCAAAACGCCCATGGCGACACCGTAGACGGAAAACTTAACCGAAGTAAAATTACCGCCAGTTACGGTCAGCGTGCAGCCGATGATGTTGATAAAAAGCGCCAGAACCTTGACCTTCCCCACATGCTCTTTAAACACGATTCTGGACATAACAGATACGAAGATGGGGGACGTATACAACAATACCGCACCTGTCGCAACGCCGACGTTATTGATTGATTCGCTGTATGAGTAATTAAAAAGCGCCTGGCTGAAAATGCCCATGGCAATGCAGGCGACGATAGTCTGCTTATCCGCTTTAAACAAAGCCGGGCCGCCGCTGGCCAGCATCAGCGGAATCAGCAGAATGGTGGCAGTCCCGATGCGGATAACCACAATCAACTCTGATTCTGCTCCTAAGTTCTTTAGTAAACTGACAAAGAGTCCGATGGTCCCCCACAAGATTCCTGCAATCGCGATCATGATATACCCTTTTGTCTGGTTCAATTTTGTATTATTCTCCATAGTTCCTCTTTCTTTAATATCGCAAAATTCAATTTGGACATCTTCTATTTTCTGAACTTTAGTTCTAAGTATATCGCTACGCAGGTTCGCTGTCAATGCTGCAATTTATGTGTTTCAGATAGTAAAACCGATGAACAGGTGCTCATCAGTCTTCACTCTTTCCTGGTCACATGGAACAATCCCTTACACAGTTTCCAGCAGTACAGCAAAGGCTGGAATGGTTACTACCAGGGAAATGGTGGAAAGCAATACGGACTTAGTTGGCAGTTCTACATCTCCCCCATATCTCTGGCCCAGCAGCGTAGCCATGACCGCTACCGGCATCCCCATATCGATGACCAAGGTCTTATCTATAATTCCTACACCAGACCACAGCTTGATGACCAGCAAAGCAACTAGCGGTGCTGCGACCAGCTTTGTGATCACCGTGACGTAGCAGCTGACATCCTTTGCTATTTTCTTAAATGACAAATCTCCAAGCTGAAAACCAAGCACGGTCATGGCGATGGGCGCAGTGGCGTTTGCCAGCAGCTCTACTGGCTGGCCGATGACCTCTGGCAGCCTGATTTTGAAGAGAAATAACAAAATTCCTACGATGGATCCGATAAAGCATGGATTGATAAATTGCTTCAGTTCCAGCTTCACCTGTGCCCCTGCAGATTTTTGTATCAAGATCATACCTACGGTAAAAATCAACACATCGTTGGCAGCTTCGATGACGGAAGCATAAAAAAGCGCTTCCTTCCCATACAACGCATCGATGATAGGCATACCTACAAAGCCTGTGTTGCCAAAAATGGCCATGAAAAGAAACAGTTCTCTCTTCGACGGGCTGAAGTGAAAGATCCTTGCAGCTAAGACACACACGACTCCCAGCACAGCGAATATCAGCAGCATCTTAACCACCATATTCCCGCAGTTTATCAGTATTTCATGATTAAATTGAATCTGCATGGCGTCGATGACAAGGCAAGGCCATGTAACGTGTACGACAAAAGAATTCAATGCATTATTCTGTTTCTCGTCTAAAACATTTTTCTTCTTAAAGATGAATCCGGGAATCATAAGCAGAAACAACATTCCCAAAGATGTCAAAGTCTGTGTAACCAGCATCAAATCCTCCTTAACTCTTAAAAACTTTTTTACATAGCAGAAGCTGCATTACGCAGCTTCTACATGGGAAAAATATTAAAATGGACCATATCCTATCGCGTTGGCGAATAAGATAATTCCAAATGCCACAACCATGAGTATTACCGAAAGCGGTCCGTAGAATCGCAGCCACTTTGGATAATCCAGTCCGGCAAGCATCATCCCTGCCAGCATTGCGCCTGATGTCGGATACAGGTAATTGGTGATACCGTCTGCATAGCAGAAAGTCAAAGTGATAACCTGCTGGTTGATCCCAAGGAGACTGGCAAGCGGGCTGAGGATTGGCATCATGATAACAGCCTTTCCAGGTCCCGATACGATGAAGAAGTTAAATATCGTAATCGCCAGGTAGATCAGGAACAAGGTCAGAATCATGCTCTTTCCTTCCAGCATCTGTGCCATAGCGTGTACAGCAGTATCGATGATCATGCCCTGTCTCATCAGCAGAATGACTGCATTTGCAAGACCGATCATCACGCAGACCACCATCATAGAGCAAGCGCCCTCGGTGAACTTCTTACAAGCTTCATTAGGGTTGATACGTCCGATGATGACCGCCAGGATGATGAAAATCACATATAAGCCGGCAATCTGCGTCAGGCCCCAGCCCAGTTTTACTGCGCCTACTGCTTGCAATACCAGGACTGCTAAAAGTAACAGCAGCAAAAGCTTTCTCGACAGTGTGAACTCTACGACATCCCCTTCTTTTACAGCTGCATCCTGTGTCAGATACTCATCTGCGGTCAGGCTCAGCTGCGGATTCTTTTTGATTCTTCTGCAATATCTGTATAAGTATAATACCGTTATGATAAAGAAGATGCCAAGTCCTGCAAATCTAAGTCCCAGTCCCGAAAAGAGCGGAAGTCCGGCAAGGTTTTGACAGATTCCTGTGGACAAAATGTTCAGAAGTCCAGAGCTCCAGCCGATGGCCAGGCCAAAGAACGCAGTAGCAGCGCCTGCCATCCTGTCATATCCCAAAGCCATGACTACAGAAATGGTAATTGGTACGAACGGCAGTCCGCCCTCTCCAAATCCGATAGCGCCAAGAGATGAGAATGCCAGCAGCAGGAATAATACGACTGTAAATTCCTTGCCTTTAGAAATTGCCAAGATCTTATGTATTCCGGCATCCAGCGCACCAGTCACCTGCAGAACAGATAGTGCTCCTGCAATCAGCAACAGTGATGCGTAGGTTCCTGCTCCATTTACAAGTCCGTCATGGATTGCGCCAAAGAAATCCATAAATCCAATCGGGTTCGCATTGTCCACATACTGGAACGCAGTTGGATCGACGACCTCCTGCCCAGTCACTTCGCTTACCATCGTGCCGTATTGGCCTGATGGAATAATGTAGGTCAGAACGACTACCAAAACCATGATGGACAAAAGGATCAAATACGGAAATGGCATGGTGAATTTTTTCTTCTTATTTAGTGTTTCTCCCATTTTTATTCTCCTTTACAATTCTTTCCCCTGCAATATACTTCTCTGTTCCCTACGATAGTTCTCAATACCTCTATATCCTTTATTTTCATCGGATCCACATCCATAGGATTTTGATCCAGAATGACAAAGTCAGCCAGCTTTCCAGGTTCCAGGGTTCCCTTTATCCCCTCTTCTTTGTTCTGGTAAGCAGGATAATATGTGTTCGCAAGCAATGCCTGATACGGCGTAATCCTTTCGTCTGCCCCAATCACTCTTCCACAGGATGTGACGCGGTTCACGGCCACCCACATGGATAACAGCGGATTTTGTGGCTGCACCGGAGTATCCAGGTGCATGGTTGCCGGCAGTCCCATTCTCATAGCTGTGCCGATAGGGTTGATGCGCTCCGTCCTTTCCTTACCGAGGAAGATATCCTGGAAGCGATCTCCTGTATAGTAGATATTGCTCACATAAAATGAAGGAATGATATCATATTTCTTCATCTTTTCAAGTTGATCTATTCTGGCCGTCTGTGCATGGATGCACACCAGTCTGATGTCTTCGCCGGGATGGCGTTTTCTTACATTCTCATAGGCCTGCAGTACATTATCGATGGCAGCATCTCCGTTGCAGTGGATATACATGTTATACCCAGCATCGGTAACACTGCGAACGATTTCGTCCAGCTTCTCAGGCGGCATCGACGGGTATCCGCAGTAGGATGGATCCATACCCTCATCTAATACGGTGTAAGGCTCACTCAGGTACGCGGTGTAACAGTTGAGGGAACCGTCCTGAAAGGCTTTGCCGCCACCAATAGTCAGCATGGAGGTATTACTTTGCGGCTTGTCTTTTACCAGGACCTCTGGTGCAAACCAAAGTGTCGCCCTGATGTTCAGTTTACCCTCTGCCAGGGTATTCTCGTACTGCTTAAGATTAGCGATGGAACCTTCGTTTGCCGTGGTAACGCCTACGGACGCATAAAGCTTGCTGTTATATGCAAAGGCCTCCATTTGCTCCTCTGGCGTGCCAAAAACGTTGAATTCCGCATTGTACCATACGGAAAAAACCGCAGCCTCTTCCAGGACGCCTGTAGGAATCCCTTTCTCATCTCTGTGAATCATTCCGCCATCAGGATCTGGAGTATTCTCATCAATGCCCATGATTTCCAGCGCTTTGCTGTTCACTGTCATGCTATGTGCTGTCACATGATTCAAGATGACAGGGTGATCCGTAGATACTTCATCCAGTTCCCATCTGGTAGGATGACGCATTTCTTTAATAGTCGTCTGGTCGTAGCCGCTGCCAAGAACCGGCTTTCCCTTGGGAATGTTTTTCGCCTTCTCTCGCAGCGTATCCTGATAATCCTTGATGCAGGTCATCTTGCCAATGGGTGCGCTTCTCAAATCCGCGTAATATAGAGAGGTAAGTCCTCCTGTACTGAAATGGCTGTGCCCGTCATAAAAGCCGGGCAGCATGACGCTGCCATCTAAGTCTTCAAATATAGTTGTCTCACCTGCAGTTTTCTTCACTTTATCAAAGGTACCAACAGCAATAATCTGTTCACCCGCCACAGCAACGGCTTCTGCTCTTGCTGCTTCGCCCGTCATGGGGATGATAATACCATTATAGTAAATCGTGTCTGCTTGTTTTTCGTATCGCATCACTTTTCCTCCTCTTCACGTTTGCATATCATATATAAACGCAATTTACATGCCAAAGTTTTTATAGTTTTCATTGAAGTCTAGCAATTGTTGCAATTTCATATTCAAAAAATTTTTTTCAGTTTTCAATTTTAAAAATTAAATTTTTCAATCTCGACCTGCGTTAAATTTATTTTACAGTTTTGTAAAAACTAATTGACAAATGTAATTTATTTTTTACAAATAAAAAAGATGAAGGATTTTTTCCATCATCTCTTTATTTTTAGATTTCTATGATTTCTTCATATCTTTTTAAGGCTTCTCGCGTCCTCTCAGGTGAAACTTCTTTCAGTTTCATCAATAGGATATCACAAAAGTACATCGATAGGACACTGGAATTATAGAATGCGTCGAGAGAACTTTTTGTTATGACATAGTCTTCGATCTGGTGGCATTTCGCAGTCACATCTGAGTCCGTAATCAGGAAGATACCCGCTCCTCTGGATTTCGCATACTCTGTAGCCCAATACTCATCCTTCTGCACATTTGGGAAAGATGCCATGACCAAGTAGTCTCCTGCGGTCATGTTGAGCATTTTCTCCCGCAACGCCAGTCCCTCTTCCAATATTGTCACGGTCTTTATGCCCAACAGCGGAAAATAGTTATTCAAATACTGAATCACGATTCTGTCAGACCCTACCCCGAAGAGATAAACCGTGTCAGCCGCTAAAATATGCCGCGCCACCTTTTCGAGGGCATCAAGGTCCAAAGTCTCTATAAAACTCTGGGCATCAATGGACATGGTCTTAAAATAGTTATCTATGACATCATCGTCTATTTTCTCCGCCATAGACAATGAGCTGTAGTAAGGCCGCTTCACATTACCAAATTCGGATTTCATTTCATTCCTGAACTGCAAAAAACCTTTATAACCCAGGGATTTGGCAAATCGGACAACGGTAGCGTCACTGACGCCGGAATTCTTAGCCAGCTCCCCGCTGGATAAGGTCAAAATATCATGGTAATTGTCCACAATGTATTTGGCGATTTTTTTCTCACCTGCGGAGAAATCATCGTAGTTCTCCATAATCTTTTCTTTCAAAGTCATTTTCAAACGTACATACTCCTCCTCATTCGCATACTGCACTACTATTATAAACCATTTTCGATAAATAAGGAACAACATTTCTGCGAAAACAAAAGAGGACCGCTTTCGCAGTCCTCAGTTTATTTTGCCGTTTATTCTTCTTCCATAGCTTTCAGGTCTGGGCTGAAAATCAGCTTGCAGCCTGTAGCCGCCTGGATGTCTTCTTTGGAATAGTCAGGGTGTAATTCCGTTACAACGATGCCTTCTGGTGTTACTTCCATAACGCCCATCTCTGTGATGATCTTGTCAACGCAGCCAGGAGCAGTCAACGGAAGTGTGCACTTCTCTAAGATTTTGTGGTTGCCTTTCTGTGTGTGCAGCATGACGATGATGCACTTCTTTGCACCCACTACCAGGTCCATAGCGCCGCCCATGCCGGCAACCTTCTTGCCCGGTACGATCCAGTTAGCCAAATCTCCGTTCTCTGCAACTTCCATAGCGCCGAGAACTGTTGCAGCAACGTGTCCGCCTCTTACAAGACCGAAGCTGGTAGCTGTGTCAAAATAGTTGACTCTGTCAACTGCTGTTACATAAGCGCCGCCGGAATTGATGATGTCCACATCTTCTTTTCCTGGTTCAGCAGCTTCAGCAAGTCCTGCGAATCCGTTTTCGGAGTGCAGTGTCACGACGATATCATCTGGAATGTAGTTTGCAACCATCGTAGGAAGACCGATACCCAGGTTTACGAAATCTCCGTCTTTAAATTCTTTTGCGCATCTTTTCGCAATTCTCTGTTTTAAATCTGCCATTTTGGTTCTCCTTCCACGATAGTATCTACAACAACACCAGCAACTACGAATGTATCCGGATCTGCTTCGCCGATCTCGACAACCTTTTCGCTTGCCAGGATTACGTGGTCAGCAGCACCAGCCATCACATAGTTGAAGTTCTTTGTCGCTTTGTTACATCTGAAGTTACCGAACTTGTCGCAGATGGAAGCTCTGCACAGTGCATAGTCTGCACGGAGCGGCATCTCAAGCAGGTACTTCTTGCCTTCGATCTCGAGAACCTTCTTTGGTCTGCCCAGTTCGTCCATCTCTTCCTGCATCGGTGTGCCCACGCCTGTCGGTGTCAGGACGCCGCCCAGTCCGTAGTTGGCTGCTCTGATCTTCTCAGCCAGGGTTCCCTGTGGAACCAGGGTGCATTTGAGGGTTCCGGCTACCATGCCGTCGCCGATCAGCGGGTTCATGCCTACGTGAGAAGCGATGATGTGATCTACCATGCCTGCTTCCAGCAGCTTGCCGATACCTCTTGCAGTCTTTGCTCCATATGTACCAACCGGAAGACCTCCGTCGTTACCGATTACGGTTAAATGCTTTACGCCTTTTTTTACCAGTGCATCGATCAGGCATTCTGGAGTTCCAGTTCCGAGGAAACCGCCGACCATGATTGTCATACCGTCTTTGATGCCGGCAACTGCTTCGTCAGCAGTTTTGATTTTGTTAATCATTGCTTAAAATCACCTTTCTTTCTTTTCTATCCGCAGCGCCCAGGCGCCGTCCTTAGAATCGTTATCTGTTTATTATCATACACCAAAGGGGAGCCTCCCGCAAGAAGTTACCCTTTGGTAAGCATTGCAAATGGATCGTAAGCTGATTAACGATCTGCGATGTTTGCCTTATCCTGCCAGCCTCTCTTTTCGACTTCCTGCATGATATAGCTCATAACGTGCTCTGCATATTTTCCAGGACCGAAACCAGCGTCATATCCTAATTCCTGCGCCAGTTCGTGAGAAATTCTCGGTCCGCCGCAAGTGAGGATCATCTTGTCACGAAGTCCTTCTGCTTCCATAAGTTCTACCATCTTGGTCAGCTGCTTGATGTGGATGTCCTTCTGTGTAACAGTCTGGGATACCAAAATTGCATCGGCATTGACTTCTTTTGCCTTTGCGATCAGCTGTTCGCAAGGAACCTGAGAACCCATGTTGATAGGCTCTACGTTCTTGAATCTTTCCAGGCCAAAGTGTCCGTGGAAGCCCTTCATCTGAATGATGGCGTCGATACCTACAGTATGGGCATCGGATTCGATGGAAGCGCCTACGACGACGATATCTCTGCCAATGTGCTCGCCAATCCAGTCGCCGCACTCAACTCTGTCCATAGTCGTTCCTTCAACCTTTGGAACTTTGATTGCTGTAAAGTCTACAGTCGCCTGCATCTTTCCGTATACTACGAAGAAAGTGAATCCAGGGCAGAGTTCTTTGTAATAAGTGACATTCGGTTCCTCAAAACCGATTTTCTTAACAAGCTGTTTTGCCGCCTCTTCTGCCTCTTCGCTGTAAGGTACCGGAAGAGTAAAGGACATTTCTGTCATTCCGTCGTTTAAGGTATCGCCATAAGGCTTTACTTTTGTTAAATCTACGTTGCTAGTTGCTTTGCATTCTGTTGTCATTATTCTTCACCTCCGAGCATAAGTGGGATAAACGGATTGAAATACATATCATCCTTCGCACAAACGCCGTCTAAGCCGTGACCGCCGTCTTTCGGTCTCTTGACGCCGCCAAACTTACCTGCTTCGATTGTAGCAAACAGGCCGTCTTTTTCAACTTCTGCAAGCAGTTCGTCCGCTTTTCCAAGAACATCCTGTGCTCTCTTCTGAATGATGCCGTCCTGCTTGAATTCCACTTCGGAACCCAGATCTTTACAGTTGTTGAAGATGTACTGTGCGTTTTCGATAGAGAGATATCTATCCTGCATATGTGGAGTGTGGATTGCTTCTGTCATCATGCCCAGTAACTGCAGCGACTGACCGGACCAGATAGATACCAGGTTGAAGAGTGCATCCTGAATGTGTCCTTTGAAGATATTTCCAGTCATGAACTTTGTAGGCGGCATGTATTTGAGACTTGCCTTCGGGAAGATTTCTCTCGCCATGATAGCCTGTGACAGTTCATAAAGGAATCCGTTTTCCATGTTCGGATCCATCTCGAATGCGTGTCCAAGACCCATCTGCTCTTCTTTGATGTTGGCCAGAACTGCGAACTGTTCGTTGATGAACTGGGATGCAGTCACTGTATGTGCAGCTTCATAAGCATCGTCTGTTGTCAGATAGTTATCTTCTCCGGAGTTAAAGATGATGCCGCAGTAGCCGATGATGACACGGCTCATGAACTGGTCAACCAGGGTTCTCTGCATGTTGATGTCTCTGAACAGAATGCCGTAGATGGCGTCGTTGAGCATGACGTCCAGTCTTTCCAGGGCACCCATGGCAGCGATTTCCGGCATGCACATGCCGGAAGAATAGTTACATAATCTGATGTATCTGCCCACTTCTTCGCCGACTTCGTCCAGAGCTTTTCTCATGATTCTGAAGTTTTCCTGTGTCGCATATGTACCGCCGAAGCCTTCTGTAGTAGGACCGTAAGGTACATAGTCCAGCAGGGACTGCGCTGTGGTTCTGATGACTGCGATGATGTCAGCACCCTGTCTTGCAGCAGCCTGTGCCTGTACGACGTCCTCATAGATGTTTCCTGTGGCTACGATAACATAAAGATAAGGCTGTGCACCTTCTCCTAATCTATCAATCAGTTCCAGTCTCTTTGCAGACTGTTCCTTGATTTTCTTCAGTGCTTCGTGAACCTTTGGCATGATCGCTTCTTCTGCTTCTTTGGCAGAGCAGGTAGACAGTTTCATGACATCCAGCTTGCCTGCAGCCATCTCCTCAGCGATTTCCTGTGGAGTCTTGCCAGTCTGCACCATTGCGTTACCGATCCAGTAACCGACGCCTCTTGGTAGTCCGCCTGCCTCTTTGATCTGGTCAACTACAACGTTTGGAAGTGGATTGTCAACGTCGTCCACGCCGTCAATCCCCAAAAGTCTCAGAATCGTTCTCTCTGTGCTGACAGTGGTATGTCTGTCGATAAACTCTTGCATGTCATGTGCAATGTTTGCAGCATGAGAACGAGCACTATCTACTACTTTCGGGTCAAGATTTAATTTGCTTTTCATCCTTTTCTCTCTCCTTACTTAATGTATTTTTGTGCCCCATCAATAATTTCTTTATTGATCCCTAACATCTTGGCGATGTTCAGGGCATCTTTTGGTATTTGCCCTTGCTGTTCTACAGTATATAGTCTGTAGTCCATATATTTTGATATGATATTGATCCGCTCTTTTCTATTGGCATATCGAAGCTCGCTGTCCAGCTTGCGAAAATCTGCGCCGGATAAGCCTCTGACCTGCATATTCTTGACGCCTTCCGCCTCGGTAACGGCTTCAAAATGCGTAGTGATGAGGGTGATATACGGTTTTTCTTTCAGATAATCCACCAGGCTCCTGGTCAGCGCAAGGCCTTCCACCGGATTGGTTCCGCTGGCAATCTCGTCGATGAGCAGCAGGGAACGTTCCTCGCTGTGGTCCAGGATTTCCTTCAGTTCCTCCATCTCACTGCCAAAGCTGGAAAGCCCTCTCTCCACCGATTGGCTGTCTCCGATTAAGATCTGCATGTAGTTGGAAAGTCCGACTTTCGCGTATTTGCACGGGACAAAGAACCCGTACTGCGCCAAAATCGGCACTAAGCCGGCCAGCTTGAGGGAGATGGTCTTTCCCCCCATATTGGCACCTGTAATGCAGGTCACACCGTCATCCAGGGAAATGCTCACCGGACAATATTCCTTGCCTCTGGAATGCAGCACATCTTCCACCTTCAGGTGTCTGCCTTCTTCGATGACGACGATGTGCTCCGAAACAATTTCCGGCTTGACGCAGTCATGCTTGATGGCATAAAGCGCCTTCCCCACCGCTACGTCCAGGCAGCCGATCTTCTGACAGTTGGACTTGAGAACGTCCGCAAATTCTGCGATCTTCAGAGAAAGTGCCTGTCTTACGACGGCTTCTTCTTCTTCAATCTCCGTCGTCAGCTCCTCCATCTTCTGGGTCAGCTGATAGACAGCTTCTCCCGGTTTCAGCTGGAAGGTCACAGTCATGTAATCTTCATCCACCTGTTCCAGATCCGGCACGGCCTTATATTTTTCCAAATCCCCTGCAGATTTAGAAACAGCACAGTCAAATTTCGGCGTCAGGATGATACCGTATTCTTTTCTGATTTCTTCTTTTCTCGCCTTCTGCTGCTTTCTGATGGATACTTCGATGCCGTGTTTTTCTCTCCGCAGATTCTTAAGCTTTTCGGAAAACTCGTCATAAATATAGAAAGTGTTGATTCTGTCTTTGCTCGGATCAAGTACATCTAAAAGTTCTTCTGTCGGTTCTAAAATAAACTCCTCTGGCACTGCTGTCTGTGTCTGGCTGCAGATCTGTTCAATCTTTCGCATCATCAGAAGCAGTGTTTTTATTTCGTATAATTCCACGACGGACAGGGCATTTCTGCTGCTTCGCTCGATGGTATATGTCGTATCCTTGATTTCCATGAAGGCTTCGGAAAGCATATTTACTGATTTCTGATTTTCCCTGGCAAAGTAAATCATGTCTTCTACTTTGTCCAGTTCTCGTCTCAGCGCTTCTTCTTCTCCCGGGAAAAAAGGTTTTGTTTCTTTTAAGATGTTCTTACCAAAAGGAGTGTTAAGATCAATCTGCGACATCACATAATCAAGACCTGTTTCAGATCTTGTCTTGATATTTGCAAGTCGTCTATTGCTGCCGTGTTTCATAACGCCCCTCCTGTTTATATTCTGACGTCGATGACCGGAATGTCAGGTAACGCTTTCTGCATAGCATCCTTCAATACCTGATGGTCAAAAGAATATCCGCTTGGCGCTACAGGGTTTACAGTCACTGCCGCAACCTCGATATTCTGCATGACGTTCACTTTGAATTTCTTCTTACGAAGCTGTCCCCAGTCCATCTGGTTGATAAAAATCTTCGTCGGATCTTTGAGAACGAAATTTACCCTCTTCAGCTTGGCAGGACTGATATCCGCAATCACACTGTTGGTAAATGCGCCTGGAATATACACATAGTCTGTATCGTCATCGATGGCTTCGTCGATAAATCGGCTGGATCCCAAACCTGTCGTCAGATCCAGAATTTCCACCCAGTCTCCTTTGACCACCATGACCCGCTCTTCATCCATGTGATCGGTAATCAACTGCCTCGCCTTGCAGTCCTCCAATTCGGGAAGGCTGTAAAGTTCCACGATATGAGCCGTATCTTCGATGACTTTCTTCAAGTTACGCGACAAAACCGCCCCCGTGGACAGAATGATGGCGTCAGAGGTCTCAGGTGAAGCGATGGATTTCCGGTCTATGGCGCCGTCAATCAAAATCAGTTCACAGCCCATCTCGAACATCTCCCGGCACATCTTCTTGGTATGCGCCGTGGCCACGGGACCTGCGATCTGTACATAGCCGCTGTCAGCCACTCTGCAGAGAAGCAGATCTCCGATGGAAGTCCTGTAGTCCGATTTCTTTACGATCTCCAACCCTGCATCCGCCAATTCGTAGAGCTGTGTCGGTACAGATACAATCGTATCTTCATAGAGGAATACCCTCGGTTTCTCCGTCCCTGTAACTAAATCCTGGGTTTCACCGTCTCTTCCAGTAGAAGTGACTCCGAGTCTGATGCCTTCATCGTCGGCTTCTTCTATCAGATAGTTGAGTGCTGTGGTCTTTCCCGCATTTTTGGCCATGCCCACTATGGACAATGTCTTGTATTTCCTTGATAAATCGTAGAGTAAACCCATAGTAAAATCCTTCGTTTGATAGTGATAGGGAGACCTAACCCAATTTCTGAAAGAAATTGCTGGCAGGTCCCCCGTCAGAACGTCCAGGCTTTAGCCTGTTGACGTTTACGACCGGAGACCTAACCCAATCCACTTAAAGTGGATTGGATTGTCAGAAGGCCCCCCTACTCGCATATGCTTTATTCGTGTTTATTTCTTTCGTGTCTCAGCAGGTTAGCAGGCTCCATGGATTTGATCTGGAGTCCTTCTCCCAATGCCGATACACCCTGATACTTGTAAGTCTTCTTGCCTGTGCAGTAATCGCAAGTGCATTTCAGATCTGGCAGACGAGGCTGTGTATATGTAGTGATAACGCCTTCGTAGTTTCTCAGGATAACCTTGTCAGGTGTTTCTGAGATGATGTACTGTGGCATAACCGGAGTCTTTCCGCCGCCGCCAGGAGCGTCAACTACGAATGTCGGTACTGCATAACCGGAAGTGTGTCCTCTCAGACCTTCGATGATCTCGATACCCTTCGCAACCGTTGTTCTGAAGTGTTCGATACCGACGGACAGGTCGCAGATGTAGATGTAGTAAGGTCTTACTCTGTTCTTTACCAGTACCTGAACCAGGTCTCTCATGATGTGCTTACAGTCGTTGACACCTCTGAGAAGTACGGACTGGTTTCCTAGAGGGATACCAGCGTCAGCTAACTTTCTGCAAGCTTCTGCAGCATCTGCAGTCATTTCTTTTGGATGGTTGAAGTGTGTGTTCAGCCAGATTGGATGATACTTCTTCAGCATGTTGACCAGGTCATCAGTAATTCTCATCGGCATTACAACCGGTGTTCTGGAACCTAATCTTACGATCTCTACGTGGTCGATCTTTCTCAGTTCGCTGATGATGTATTCCAATGTATCGTCTTCAACGCATAAGCAGTCTCCGCCGGAAAGAAGAACGTCTCTTACAACCGGTGTCTTTCTGATGTATTCGATACATGCGTCGATGTCTTCTCTTGATCTAGCTCCGTCAGTTTCACCTGCAAGTCTTCTTCTTGTGCAGTGACGGCAATACATGGAGCACTGGTCAGTGATCAGGAACAAAACTCTGTCCGGATATCTGTGGGTCAGTCCTGGGGCTGGGGAGTCAGCATCCTCGTGAAGAGGGTCTGCGTCGTCAGCTTCTGATCTGTGCATTTCTGCCAAAGTAGGCACTGCCTGCATTCTGACTGGATCTCTTGGATCATCCGGATCCATCAGGGAAGCATAGTAAGGCGTGATTCCAACTCTGAATCCACCGATTACTTTCTCGATATCAGCTCTTTCCTGCTCTGTCAGATTTACAACCTGTGCAATGTCTTCTACGGTTGAAAGTCTGTGGGAAACCTGCCAATGCCAGTCATTCCACTGTTCGTCTGTAACATCTTTGAATAGAGGAATATCCTTCCAATTTCTAATTGCCATAATAAATCTCCTTAATTTACGATTTTCGTATGATTATTTTTGCATAAGATGCGCCACAGCCTCCCGAAAGAAGCCGTGGCATAAGTATGTGTTTATACGACTAACTCCTAGCCAACCAAAGGCTGGGGAGTTAAAGCATAAGGCCTTCCATCAATTTCCTGCGGAAATTGTGGCAAGCGACATTAAGCGTACATTTCTGCGAATAAGTTTCTCAGTCCTTCGTGTTCTCTCAGGCACTGAAGAGTGATTGCAGCGTGTCCCTTTGTATAACCGTTACCGATGATCATGTTAACGTCTTTGCCAACGCCTTCTGCACCCAGGGCAGCCTTTGTAAAGCTTGTTGCCATGGAGAAGAAGTATACGAGACCGTCATCCTTACAAGAAAGGATAGAAGCCATTTCTGTATTCTCGATGTTTACGTTGTTGATAACGATGTCACAAAGCTGTCCGTCTGTCAGTTCCATGATCTTGTTGTACATTCCAACTGCATCTGTTGCATCCAGGTGGAAGTATTCGTCAGCTAAGTCTAACTTTCTAGCTCTGTCTTCTGATTTCTGTGAACCAGCAGCGCAGATAACTTTACCAGTTACGCCAGCTCTCTTCTTTGCCTCGTACAGGCACAGCAGTCCGGATTTGCCGCCGCCGCCGATAACCAGTACAGTCTGACCTGGTTTCACCAGCTTTGCAGTCTGTGCAGGTGCTCCAGCTACGTCCAATGCGGAAAGCGCAAGTCCTTCTGGCATATCTTCTGGGAGTTTTGCATAGATACCGCTCTGGAACAGGATCGCCTGACCCTTGATGTCTACCTGGTCGATTTCCGGTCTTACTTCTAAGATTTCTTCGATTACTAACGGAGTCAGGGACAGGGATACTAATGTAGCGATCTTGTCTCCAACCTTCAGGTCTCCTTCGTAAGCAGGTCCGATTTCCTTTACTGTACCAATCAGCATTCCGCCGGATCCAGTCCAAGGATTCTTATGTTTACCAGCTTTAGCAACGATGCCAAGCATAGTCTTTTTGATTTCTTCTACGTCTCCACCAGCTCTTCTCTCGATTTCTGTGAAAGAAGCGGAGTCGATGTTCAAAGTTTTAACGTCGATCAATACTTCGTTGTCATAGATCTCCATTGTGTTATCAATGACATCTGCTGGCTGAGGTAAAACACCTTTTGGTGAAATAACTCTGTGTGTTCCGTAAGGGCATCCTTTTTTCATAATAATCATCCTCCTAGAAAAATATTTTAACTTTTAAATTTATGCGTTTCGCATAACTAATGACTGTCTTCATTATAAGCCTCCCGCCATGCGGTGTCTACATTTACGTTCGTGTGTTTTGTGTGATTATCAAAAAAATAACAAGCGAACCGAATTGTGTTCAATTTCATTTCGGGCTGAACCGCTTTTAATTCAGCCCGAATGATAGAGGTTTATTACGCATAAAGCTGCGCGAAAAGGTCTCTTAATTTGCCATTCTCTCTCAGAACCTGGAGAGCGACATTTGCATGTCCTTTTGTATAACCGTTACCGATCAGCATGTTGACGTCTTTGCCCACACCTTCTGCTCCGAGGGCCGCCTTCGTAAAGTCAGAGGCCATGGAAAAGAAGTATACCATGCCGTTGTCTTTGCAAGCCATGATAGAAGCCATCTCCGTATTCGGTATGTTTACTACATTAATTACGACATCTGCCAGTTTATCCTCCGTCAGCCTGGAGACTTCTCTATATAGGCCGACTGCGTCAGTCGCGTTTGCCACCAGATATTCGTCTGCCACGTCAACACTCTTCGCTCTTTCGATGGAGCTTTCGAATCCGTCTACACAAATCACCTTTCCGTTGACGCCCGCTTCTTTTTTCGCCTGATAGCAGCAGAGCATGCCCGATTTTCCGCCGCCGCCCAGAACTACCACAGTATCGCCCGGTTCAACGATCTTTGCAGTCTGCGCAGGCGCGCCAGCGACGTCAAGAACCGAAAGCGCCAGATTCTGTGGAATGTCATCCGGCAGAATCGAGTAGATGCCGCTTTCAAACAAGATCGCCTGGCCTTTGATGTCCACCTGGTCGATATCTTTTCTCACTTCGACAATTTCGTCGATTCTCAAAGGGGTCAGTGACAGAGATACTAATGTAGCAATTCTGTCACCTACCTTCAAATCTCCATCGTAACTCGGTCCAACCTCTGCAACAGTTCCGATCAGCATACCGCCGGAACCAGTCCACGGATTCTTATGTTTTCCAGTCTTTTCGACAATGCCCATCATGATGTTTTTGATTTCTTCAACATCGCCATCCGCTCTCTTTTCTATTTCAGTAAATGAAGCCGAGTCCACGTTCAAAGTCTGCACGTCGATCAATACTTCATTGTCGTAAATTTCCATCGTATTGTCAATTACGTCTGCTGGTTGTGGAAGCACGCCCTCCGGACTGATAACTCTGTGTGTGCCAAATGGATCACCTTTTCTGTATTCCATGTTCTGCATGTGTGTTTCCTCCTCTAGTGTATGTAAATTTTCCTCGCCTTAATATATAGCAAATGCCGTGCCAAAATAAAAACCCACTGTTTCCAATGGGTTTTTCTGAGGTTTACGTTAAAATCGAACCGATTTATGTTCATACGTTTTTCACGCGAACCTAATTCGGTTCAATCCGTTCAAATCTCGTATTTCTTCTTCTTTCTGACTAGCTGTGTCTGGCTGATTCCAATGGCTTTCGCCACTTTTCTCGTAGATCCGTACTTTTCGCAAGCATGCTTGATGATGTTTTTTTCGAAGTTTTCTACCATCTTTTCCAAGTCCAATGCCCGCCCTTCTTCTTCCACATTGACAGCGGCATCGGGACTCGTATTCTCAAAAACTTCCGCATGGAGTTCCCTCATGACGTCCAATAGGGTAATCTGCTCTCCTTTTGCCGAAATCATCAGCCTCTGCACTACGTTTTCCAATTCCCTGATGTTGCCCGGCCATTCGCACTGTTTCAGGTATTCTACAGCGTCGTCGTCAATTTTTCGCTGTATCTCAAATTTGTCGCTGTATTTTTTGATAAAATGATTGACCAGCGCAGGGATGTCTCCCGTCCGCTCCCGCAGATTGGGCACGCGCATTCTCACCACATTGAGCCGATAATATAAGTCCCTCCTGAATTTGTCTTCTTGGATCAGATCTTCCAGATCGCGATTGGTGGCGGACAAAATTCTCACGTTGGTTTTGATCGGCGTCGTGCCGCCTACTCTGAAAAACTCACCATCCTGGATCACGCGCAAAAGCTTCGCCTGCATGTCCTGCTGCAATTCTCCGATTTCGTCCAGGAAAATCGCGCCGTTGTCCGCCAATTCGAAGTAGCCCTTCTTCCCATTGGAGTTGGCGCCGGTAAAAGCGCCCCTCTCATATCCGAAGAATTCCGACTCGATCAATGTGGGCGAAATGGATGCACAGTTGACCTTGATAAAGGGCTGCATCTTTCGATTGCTGTTCTTGTGGATGATATTTGCCACCTTTTCTTTTCCGACACCTGTGTCTCCTGTAATCAGAACGTTGCAGTCGTACTTTGCCACAGTCAGCATGTCGTTGAGCACAGCAGCCATGGCGCGGCTTTCACAGACAAAATCCTCCAGCATGGTCTTCCTCTGCCCCGATGCCTCCATCAGCCTGGTCTCCCTGTTGATCGGATAGGAAGGATCGTCGTCTACATAAGGATCCGTCTCCACCGCATTTTCAATGTATGGGATCAAGTCTTTGACGATTTCGATGTCAAATTCGTCATAAGCCTCCAGATAACCGTCTGCACAGCGGATATCCAGCTGGCGCGAAATAGACTCCGTAATGTACAGGGCGATGTTATAGTTGTTGATCAGATTGGCAAAGACGACCGTTCCCCCGCTCTTTGTCGCCAAAATATTGATCGTTTCCGCTCCCGGGATGTCGGCGCAGTTTACAGACAGATCGAACAGCGAATCTGCATTGAGACCTGACAGGCATTCCATGGGCTTGAGGATGTCCACATAATGCACCTCTGTAAACACTCTGGCAATCAAGTCGTTGATCGACTGTCCTTTGAGAACGATGTCCGTCTTTCTGTCCAGCAGACAGACCACCTCCGCGTCCTCCCGCGCCACTTTTCTGACTGCATATCCGAAAAGCAGGTTGGAGAGCAGGTTATTCCCCACGATCAGAAACTTCTTCTTCCCTACCGCTGTATTGCTGATTCTGTAGAGAGTGCCCGATTCGTTAAATGCAAAGAGCAGCAGGTTGATGGGAATGCCTTCCGGCTTGCGAACCAGGGGCACTTCGTCATAGAGGACGGCATATCCTTCTATGTCGATCTGACCAAAAGCTCTGTCGATAGAGATGATTTTGTCTATGTAAATAGGCACCGAGGCCAGGGACGCATTGCAGACCACTTCTTCTCCCGGTTTGAAGCCTTTTTTGTTGTCATACTCCGCTCCCACTTCAGAGACGGTACCGTAGAACAGACCCCCTGTGTCCGTGACAGGATTATGCAGTTTTCCTCTTCTAATCACAATGTCCATGATTTTCTGTTTGATTCGCTGGTCGTTATCTGCCGCTTCCAGGCAGATCTGTTTGAAACTGGTCTGTTCAATATGTATCCGTTTGATATCTACTCTGATTTCCTCCGGTGCTATATTTCTGCTGTTGTCCAGACGCCAGGCAGAGGTGGGCAGTACGTGCTGCGGTTCCATGACTCTGTTGGTTCCATAATTGCGGGTCATTTTTGATTCGCTCCTTTTTGCATGAACACATTTCGGTTCACTTTTTATGTAATTTCAATGATAACCCATTGGCACATATTTTGCAATTATTATTTACAGGTAACGAATTCAAAGTTATACTAAAAGAAGAATTTTAATTATAGAAAAGGAGAATTTTTATCATGGAAGAAAAAATCACATCAACCCTCAGACTGAGAATGTCTGCAAAGGATGCTCATTACGGCGGAGAATTAGTGGACGGCGCTCATATGGTTCACCTGTTCGGAGACGTTGCGACAGAACTTTTGATCAAATTGGACGGAGACGAAGGTCTTTTCTGCGCATATGACAACATCGAATTCTTAGCTCCTACATACGCTGGAGACTACATCGAAGCTTACGGCGAGATCACAAAGATCGGCAACACTTCCAGACAGATGAAGTTCGAAGCCAGAAAGGTCATCGTTTCCAGAAAAGACATCAACGCTTCTGCTGCTGACTTCTTAGAAGAGCCAATCGTCGTTGCAAGAGCGACAGGAACTTGCGTAACACCAAAAGAATTCAAGAGAAAATAGGTAAAACAAAACGAGTGCAGGCGGAGCATCGCTCCTATGCACTCGTTTTTTTATTTACTTCTTTATCTTCGCCTCTCTGCTGGTCACTTCCATGATGCCATTGGATATCACGCAGCGATAGGCATATCCCTTTTTCTTCGCTGCGCTTTTGATGCGCAGGGCGGATTTTGATGCGGACGCCTCCTTGCAAGGTTTCCACTTCTTTCCCTTCGCCGTCTTGTAATACCACTTGTAGGTCAGCTTCTTTCCCGAAGCGCTGACGGAGAATTTTGCCGAAGAAGCGCTTTTTGCATTGACAGCTTTCGGCTGCTTCGTGATTTTCAGCTTGAGACTCTGCTGCGGGTCTTTCTTCTCAAAGCGGTAGACGGGATAGCCGTCAGCAGTCTTCTGCAGCACGCCCGACTGGACAAAGCTGCCGTTAAATCCTGCCGTATCGTTTACATCCGGCTCCATGGAAGCCGCGATCACGTTGGCCGCCTCCTGATTCATGTAAAAGACATAGGCCCCTTCTTCGAAGGTGACCTTCTCTTTCTCTCCCAGTACCGCCCTGGACACCGTCCCTCTGTACTGCCGCACAGCCACCGTCGCCCGGTCAGGCAGCTGGAAGCACTTGGCTCCGTTAGCCGCAAGGGTATCCTTCGCCTTCTTCGCTCCCGGCGTATCCTTGGGAACGATATATGCCGTCGGCCTGGTGCGGCTTCTGCGGACGTAATCCGCATTTCTGCTCATTTCTGTCTTATAAGGGCTGCCGAAAAAACGCCCGTTAAAGTCAAAAGAAGGTCTGGGTATGGAAAACCCTCTCTGCTCAGAGAATCCGTGTCTCAGAACAAACTCGTTAGAATCCGAATAAATCCTGCCTCTCTCGATCACGCGGTTTCTCGCCGCTTCCACTTTCTGACGGATGGCCTGGCTGTCCGCCGATACCTGTGCCAGAATGGAAGTGACCGCCTCGTGCTGCACCAGGACGCGCCGTTCAAAATGATTTTTCCCCAGGCCGATGCCGTTGGATTCCACTAAGAAGGAATAGGCGTTCCGCAGCCTGGCATAGTTGCAGGAGTTGGTGTTGTTACACGACGGCTTATACTGAAAAGTCCGAAACCCCTTATCTCGCAGAGTCGACAGGGTGTTTTTGACGATGCTCAATTCGCTGTCAAAGAGGCCTGTATCCCGGTTCATGTTGTTGACGCAGTTGACCTGGACATCATCCTGCCATTTGAAGTAGTAGCCGTCGTCGCTCTGTCCGATGGAAGCCGAAACGCTGGAAAATTCGTGGCTGTCGATAAAGACCTCCGGCATCAGTGCATTGAAAAGCCAGTGCATCCGTTTCATGGAATCGGACTGCAGCGCCAGACAGTCCCTGTTCAGATTCAGTCCGCCAGCATCGCCGCCCCGGGTAAAGTGCTCGGCGCCATATCGGTTCACATAAGGCACCAGGACCACATCGGTATCGTTCAGGTACCCTTCCTTGTCCTTGGAAAGGGTCCTGGTGACCGTCAGGGCGCCCTCTCCTCCTGCCGGCTCATTGCCGTGGATCTGCGCCTGGTACAGCACCTTCAGTTTTCCGTCCTTCGCCATCAGTGACAGTGCCGCCTCCAGGTTTCCCGCACTGGAAAGATCGGTATTCGTCAAGAGCATCACCGGCCAGGTTCCGCCGTCGTCGAGGAAGAACAGGTGAGCCTTGTCGCTCTGTTCTT
>URXI01000022.1 GCA_900551775.1 uncultured Eubacterium sp.
GATCATTTGGCAGCTACAAAGTGAACAGCCACACAGTGTTCACGGGAAAGGAGGGACTATGAAAAAAGTTTGAATAAGTATATTGGAATTAGAACCTACAATTTATTACTCTTTGAGTTCTGGCTGTACTTGGCCAGAGGAAGGAAAGGATGAAAAAATGACGAAAAGAGAAGGCGCGGTATTAAGTGCCTATACGGGAGTATTGTTATGTGAGGAATTTGATGATGTGCATCAATACATAGAAGAACTGATGGGAAGACCAGTGTATACACATGAGTTGCCATCACTGGAAAAGGAAATCAAAAGGAGGGCTACAAAAGAGTTTAAAGAGATTATAAGGTCACAGGAAGATTGAATGGGATAGTAAGTGAAAATAAACAGGCTGGCCATATGGCCGGCCTGGAAAGAAATATGAATAGAGATTCAGGATAGAAAACCGAGTATTATGTAAGAAATGAAAGAGAGGAAAAAGAGAAAATGAAACTTGGAGAGGTAAAAGCAAACGTTTTTGAAGTAAAGCGGGATGAAAAGAGGAAGAATACCGTCATTGCCAACATCAGTACATATGAGGGGAAAGACCAAAACGATAAGAACCAGTACTGTTCATGGAGAGCCAGATTTGTGAGCGATGCGTATGAAAAAGCATTGGCCCTGAAAGACAGGGACAGAATCATTATTACAAAAGGCAAGGTTGAGAACAACTATAACAAAGACCAGGAAAGGCTCTATGTCCATGTCACTATCTTTGATTTTGACATGGATGACGAAGGTTAGAAGAAAGGAGTTACAAATGCTGATTAATGGAACGAATTTAGAGGAAATGGAAGTAAGGGATCTTGAAACGGCTATGTCTGAGATAAAACAGGAACTAAAGAAACGAGAAACCGTCAACTGCCTGTATACGAGTGATTGCAAGGACAGTTCGAAGTATCACAGGGATAAGCTTAAGCACTGGGCAAAGCTGGTCGACGGTGTGGATACGACAAAAACCAATGGATATGCCTTTTTAGGAGAGTTTCTGAAAATAACCAGCGAACACATTCTCGCAAAAGGCAGCATTGTTGTGGAGTACTGCGAAAAGCATGGAGTGAAGGCGTACCGCATTATTGGGGACGATGAGAAAGAAGAACTGGGAAGAGCGCAGCACAATGCAATGACTGCACTGATCCGCCAGATTGCAGAAGAATTGAATAATATTTGAAGGCTCCTTTTTAGGGGCTGAAAATAAGGAAAGGCGCCGCATTATTATGTGGCGCCTTTAAACAACAAAAGATTAGAAGGAGCAGAATATGTTTTTAACGGAAAAGGAACTCAGGGATAAGTTCTGGGAGAACTACAACTATGCCGGTCGTGCGGTCAAATACCAGTTTGAAGCACCGATGAGGACCGGCAGCGTCGATCTGATGACGCTTGAAATCTTCCAGGAGAACTACCAGATCAACACGTTCGAATTCAAGCTGAATGACATCAAGAAGGTCATCCTGCAGGCAAAAGCCAACATCCAGTTCAGTAATAAGAGCTGGATCGTCATACCGTCGGAAAAAGCCCAGGTCGTTACGGATCGGTATCAGGGCATATTGAAGGAAGCTAAATATATCGGCGTCATAACGGTCGAGGAAGGCGGGCGCTGGAATATCATCCATCGTCCCCAATTCCAGAAGGAAATCATCCTCAGCCAGCATCTCCTGAACTTCCTGATGCGTGGATGCTGAAAAAGAAGGAAGCCGGTCGTCCTAACGTCCTCCCCGTCATCGGTAGAAACTCGTCCCTTCGTTTCCTCGATTTTTGAAGTGAAGGGCATAAGGGAAAACCGCTTGCACTATCGTGCAACTTTGGCAGAGCCAAAGGTTTCCCGTCCTCTTTTGACCGCTTGCGGTCTCGTCCTAAATTGTACATGGTTTGTACATGGAATTTTAACAGAAAGAAGGTCAATTATGGCACATAAACACTATATCCTCAAAGATGAATCGGTAAAAACAATCCGCGATACCATGGAAGCTGAGGATCTTCCTACGGAAACCGCAGCCCTTGAATATATCCTGATGCTCCATCAGAAAAAGAAAAAACGTTTGACAGATGAAATTGCCGATGTCCTTCAGGAACGTTTCATGAATGTCCTGGAGAGTACCAGACATGCAGCAAGATCTGCCGACCAGTCTGCAGACCTGATCCTAGATTGTCTGAATACCATCATGATAGAAAGAGATTACAGGGTCTGCTATTCAGCAGAAAACCATCCTTCCGAGGTGCTGCTCATGGCGGCTGAAGGCAGGAAAAAAAAACTGGCCAAGCTGAAGCAGAGGAAAGACCACAAGCTGAGTAAACGGAGGTATCTGGGATGAGAACGTTGTATGTAAGGAATGTCGATGAGAAAACGCTTGCTGCCATAGAGCAGGAAGCAGAGGAAAGGGACATCAGCATCGCAGAGCTGGTCAGGCAGATCCTGAACAGTTATGTGACTGTTGCAGAAGTTAACAGCATCAATGACAAATACCGTGCCTTCACTGAAGATATTCTTGGACTGTACAGATATGACCAGGAGGAAATGAAGCAGCTGATGGAGCGATGCAACGAGCTGGCAGAAAGAAATGAAGAACTGTATAACAGATTGGTCCACCGGCTCAATCTGTTATAGAAGAGAGAGGAGAAATGACTTATGAATAAAGAAATGAAAATCAGCATCATGCTTAATCCGGTGTCAGATCATCCTGAAGAGATTGAAGACCTGGTCATAGGCATCATGGAGGCAGCAACAGACAGGGTGTTCGCCATACAGCAGGTCACGATAGATGACAAAGTGTACTACGATGAAAAACGTGGACTTTGTTATTCGGATGGCTGGGAATGGGAGGAGATGCTTTGAGTGGGATCAATGCCGGGGTCGTGATTGTCAATACGTTCTGCGGCCCTGACGATAAATATTTTTCGGGATACATATCCTACATAGACCGGCCGGAAGCCGTGCGAAAGAAGCACATCGAGGAGTATGACATCTTCGCCGGATATATGGACTACATGGGGAATCCAAGGAAGCAGGCAGAAGCCATAGAATTTGAAACCCCTGAAAGGATTTCCGGGCTGTTTACATACGATGCAGACAGCCTGACGCCGGCGGAAATCGGTGCGCTGAAAAAAAAGTACCAGACAGCCCAGGAGAATGAAAGCCTGATGTGGCAGACAGTGATCTCTTTTGACAATGAGTGGCTGGAAAAGATGGGGGTCTATGACAGCGGACACAGGGTGCTGGATGAGAAGAGAATGAAGAATGCTGCAAGGCATGCGATAAACACGATGCTGGAGAAAGAAAACCTGGGCAACGCCATATGGTCAGCCTCCATCCATTACAATACGGATAATATCCACGTACACGTCAGTACCGTGGAGCCGGTTCCCATGCGCAGAAGGAAGGTCTTCGACCAATATGAGGTTACACAGATCAACGGCAAGTGGCAGTACCGCAGGGAACTGAATGAGTCCACCGGTGAAATGGAAAGGATCCCGATCCTGGACGTGGACGGGAACATAAAAAAGAAAGAGGAGTACGTCGGTATCATTAAAGAGAGCAGTACGAAGGATGCTAAAAGTGTGATCAATAAGGAGCTGACCCAGGACAGGGAGCTGAATATCCAGATCAACCAGATCATACGTGAACGAATCGTGAGGAATGCAAGGGAACATGACCTGTATCATGACAGGGACTTCCGGGAACGTTTCCTGGAACTTTATCAGAAACTGCCGAAAAATAAAGGAGTCTGCAATTATGATAATAATGCAATGAAGCCCCTTCTTAGTGAAATTGACGCAATGACGGATCTGTTCATACAGAAATACCATCAAGAGGATTTTGCCAGCCTGCAGGCAAAACTGGCGCTTCAGGAAAGCAGATACAGGACTGCATATGGTGACGGTGACAATCAATTTGCCCTAAAAAGGATGAAGGATCTCTATTACCGGATGGGGAATGCAATACTGAATGAATTGAAGGCATACGATAAACGGATCCGCCAGCCAGAGCAAGATCAGAAAGAAGAATGGGCCGGCGCATCCAATCAGACGGAATTTGAAGTAGAAAGCCCAGACGAAGAAGACATAAGTGCAGATTATATCCAGGAGCCGGAGGGTGACCATCCGGAAGACGATTTACGATATGCTGACGGATATGAAGATAAACAGGGAAATGTTCCACGAAAGGCCGCAGAAGAAAAGGGTGCCAGATTCCATTTCAGCTGGGATAAATATAGAGATGCAAAAAAGCTGATATATACGGAAAAAGAGTATGACAAGGCAAAGGAAATTTTAGAGCCATTGAGCGAAAAAAAGAACGTGCTTGCAATCTTTGAACTGGGCGATATGTACCTGTTTGGAAGAGGCGTGGAAGAAAACGAAGAGACTGCAGATGCATATTTCAAAACAGCGCTGGAGGGGTTCCTCTGTGTAAAAGAGCACTGCCGGAACCTGCAGGAAGGCGAAAAAGATTTCACCGGCTATTGTGCATACCGGATTGGAAAGCAATACCTGTACGGACAGGGAACCGAAAGGGATTATGAACAGGCTGCTGTATATCTGAAGGAGGCTTCGGATGATTATAAGAATCCATATGCAATGTACCTATTGGGCAACCTGTATTTTCAGGGGAACGGTGTGGAAAAGGATATTGACAAGGCGATAGGATATTACGAGGAGGCGTCGGAACTTGATAACCCTTTCGCACAGTACAAGATGGGAAACCTGTGTGAAAAAGGCGAGGTGGTCGAACTGGATGCAGCACGTTCATACGATTACTATGAGAGTGCATTGACTGCATTTCTTAAAATAGAAGATAAGGATGACAATATGTTGTACCGGATAGGAACAATGTATATGAAAGGGCGTGGAACAGCCGTTGACGAGGCAACCGCAGCGAAGTATCTGGAAAAGGCAGCAGAACTGAAAAATGCAATGGCAATGTACCAGCTGGGGAACCTGAAACTGGAGCACAGGGAAGATGAAGGCAGCGTCGAATGTGCCATTGACTATTATAAGGCATCTGCAGAACTCGATAACCATTATGCCCAATATAAACTGGGACAGATCTATGAGGCCGGTGAACTGGTGGACGGGGATCCGGAGTCGTCATACCGTTATTACGAGAGTGCATTGACTGCATTTCTTGAAGCTGACGACAAGGATGACAGCCGTCTGTACCGTATAGGCAGTATGTACCTAAAGGGGAAAGGGACTCCGGTTGATTATGAAAAGGCAGTCCTGTTCTTTGAGCAAGCTGCAGAACTTGGAAATGCAATGGCAATGTACCAGCTGGGCAATCTTTATATGGCTGGCAAGTCAGTGGGGCAGGATATTGACAAGGCGCTTTACTATTATAAAGAGTCTGCCGACCAGGGCAATCCTTATGCGGAATATAAACTGGGGCAAATCTATGAGAAAGGCGAAGTTGCCGAAAATAATCCCGACCTTGCGTACAGTTATTATAAAAATGCACTGGAGAAATTTATCCTGTCAAAGGATAAAAACGGCTTCCTCCTATACCGGATCGGCTCAATGTACCTGAAGGGACAGGGCACTGAAATTGATTACGATAGAGCATTGAAATATCTAAAAGAGTCAGCAGCGCAGGGGAACCCCATGGCGATGTACCAACTGGGCAATGTCTATCTGCAGGGGAAAGGTGTGGAAAAGGACGAAGAAACCGCAGTTGCTTATTATAAGCGGGCTGCAGAAGCTGATAATCCGTATGCCCAATATAAGCTGGGGCAGATCTATGAGGAAGACAATACTTCCGCCTCTTTTGCTTACTATGAAAAAGCATTGCAGAATTTTTTAGAGGCAGAGGAAAAAGATGGAGGGATGCTCTACCGAATCGGAATGATGTATCTAAAAGGCAGGGGTACACAGGCTGATAATAATGAGGCAGTCAAATACCTGGAACAATCAGCAGATCAAAAGAATGCGATGGCGATGTATCAGTTGGGGAGCCTGTTTCTGCAGGGTGAAGGTATCGCTAAAGATGAAGAACGTGCATTACGTTATCTCAAAGCTGCAGCTGATCTTGACAATCCGTATGCCTTATATAAGCTTGGACAGCTCTTTGATAGCGATGAACTGCAGCAGGCAGACAAAGGGGCCTCCTACAAATATTATGAACGTGCGCTGCGGCTTTTCCTGGAAGTAAAGGAAAAAGACGATGCCTTATTATACCGGATTGGAAACATGTACTTAAAAGGGCTTGGCACCATAATTGATAATGATTCAGCGTTGAGTTATCTGAAGGAGTCAGCAGAATGTGGGAATGCCATGGCAATGTATCGACTTGGCAATATTTTTCTTGAAGGCAAAGTCACTGCCTGTGATATTGAGAAGTCACTTAAATGTAATTGCGCGGCAGCCATGCTGGATAACCCGTTTGCACAGTATAAACTTGGCAAGCTCTATGAAAGCGGGGATGTGATCAGAAAAGATACAGATAAGTCATATCTCTATTTTGAAAAGGCGCTGAAGAACTACCTTGCAATGGGGGAAAAGAACAGCGACGTACTATACCGGATCGGCAGCATGTATTTAAAAGGGCAGGGCACCGGGACTGATTATGAGGAGGCGCTCAAATATCTTACCCGTTCCGCTGATCAGAAAAATACGATGGCGATGTACCAGCTGGGGAAGCTGTTTACGGAATATCCGGATGATGACGTGCTTTACAGCAGAGGGATGAAATACCTGCTTGAGGCTGCAGGTGAGGACAACGAATATGCGCAGTACAGGCTGGGGGTCCTTATGGCCAGAAACGGTGACAAGGAAGCAGCTGCACAGTGGTTTGCCAAATCCGCCCTGAACGGAAACCTGTATGCAGTACAGGCTCTGTATAGGCTGAATGCAGAGGAAAAGAATCCTGAATCGGGGCGGCTGTCACGCATACATCAAAAAAACCGATATGAACTGATGAAGGCCATGCGCTGGTTGAGAAAGTCCATGGAGGATGAATACGAAAAATATATCAATATGCAGGAATATGAGGAACTGCAGCAGAAAATACGTTATAATAAAGATATTGAGATGGAGTAGTAATATGAATAACAAGCAAGCTACATCTGCATTTAAAGATCTTTCTGTGACGGATCTGGTGCCACGGGTGATAGAGGCATATGAAAATAACAGAAGCTTTAGGAAAACAGGCACGCTGTTGAACATAAATCCGCAGAAGGTCAAGAAAATACTATTTGCAAACGGAGTCATTGAAGACGAATGCTATTCACGGATCAAAGCTTTGCATGATGAAGGTCTGTCTGCCAAGGAAATAGCAGACAGACTGGACAAAAGCCTAAGTTATGTCAATGCCCATCTACCTTATGAAAAATGTCTTTATAAGGCAGATCGACCGACTCTGAATGCCATTAGAATACAAAAACACAGAGCAAGACAGAGAGGTGAACCTATGCCGGAAAGAAAGGGGCAGCATCTAAGCTGGGACAACCGCCTAACCATATGGCGTATGCTGGATAATGGAGAGAGCAAGAAAAGTATTGCAAACGCTATCGGAGCATGCCTGGCAACGGTATATAACGAGATAAAACGGGGAAGGGACGAATCCGGGGAATATAATCCCCGGATCGCCGATGATGCTTACCGGGAAAAGCTGAGGGAGAAAGGACGGGAAGCAAAATTGTCCTTGGACAAAGAGCAGCTTGCATGGTTTGAGAACAAGATGTTAAACGAAAAATATTCGCCGGAAGCTGCGCTCATGGAGATCAATACGAAAAACATTAATTTCGCTTATCCGATAAAGTCGGTGAATACCATTTATAAGGCGATACGGGATGGACGGTTTGAACAGCTTGAGCTGCGGCATCTGCCGGAAGGCGGTCGGAGACAGAAAAGACGGAGAAAGCGGGTAAGAAAACGCAAACTAGCACAAAAAAGGAAGTCTATTGAAGAGCGACCAAAAAATGTGGATGACCGTGAAGAATTTGGGGATTGGGAAATGGATACCGTCGTCGGAAAAAAGTCGAACCGGAAAAATGCACTGGTATTTACGGAAAGAAAGACACGGTACGAGATTATTGAAGAGTTAATGTCACATACAGCAGACGAGGTCAGAAAAGCGTTGAACCGAGTTGAAAGGAGATTCGGCAGTGCTTTTTATGCTGTATTTAAATCTATAACTGTTGACAACGGTGCAGAATTTCAAAATTGTGAAGCCATGGAAAAGGCATTGTATCGGGTTGGGAAGCGTACAGAAATCTATTACTGCCATCCTAATTGTCCACAGGAACGTGGCAGCAACGAGAACCAAAATAAATTGATACGCAGATTTTATGGGAAAGGTACAGATTTTGACAAAATCCTTACTAGAAAAGGCGTGAAGGAAGTTGAGAACTGGATGAACAATTATCCTAGAAAGATTTTGGGTGGATTGACTCCCGGGGAATGCTTCGAACGTGAACTGAAGGCCATTGGAGTTACATAGTCGCATCTTTTCTGAACTATCAAATCATTTTTAGCTTTATGAATAGGGTGGATAATGATTGACCCTTTTTTGGTGTATAATTTTTCCTTTTAAAGAGTTAAATTTCTACGTTATATGTAATTTTCTTTATTTTAAATCTACAATTTTACACTTTAAATACAATTTCTTACACGTAATGTGTAAGAAATTTTTTTTTATGTGAAAAATTTTATATTTTACTTGACATCTTTCTCCCGCATGGGATGCGTGGATTGAAATTCGGCAATCCACGGCTTGCTGATCCGGTAAAAAACTGGAGTTTATAATGAACTTAGAAAATTCATTATTTTCCTATCACATTTTCCATGGGGCTGATTTCTAATCCATGGATAGATCCATATGAAGTGGCGTAAAGAAATCGAGAATTAGATGAACATTTATCCACGAATGATTTTGGGTGGATTGACACCAGGCGAGTGCATTAAGTGTGAGATGAGATCATTGAAATTACATAGTTGCATTCTTTCCCAATAATCAAATCATTTTTATATCAATGGGGTGGATGAATATCGACATTTCTAGTATATAATTTTTTTAAGAAGTTCAATTTCTACATTAGGTGTGATTTTCTTTGTTTTACATCTACAATTTTACACTTTAAATAAAAAAATTCTATGCGACATGTGTAGAATTTTTATCTTTATGTATCAAATTTTATCTTGTACTTGCCAGCTTTTCCTACATGGGATGCATGGATTAAAATGGCTCATTTGATCTTCTTACAATATGACGTTTTTTTCATTCATGTGAAAGCCTATTTTCCAGACCGCTGACTTTTCTCCATTCCTTCCGCATGAAATTCCCTGCTTTCGTAAACACTATTCATAACAAATTTTGACGACTTTAATCAGACGATTTATGGAGGTGTGTATTATGAAAATGCAAAAGACAATAGAAAACAATGCCATGACTGGCGGTTCAGATGTAAAGGTGCCAAAGAACGACGGCATTCCCGCGGTGCAGAACGATCTGAAGCAGACTGGAGGTACAGATATGGCAGTGAACGGGCAGGCAGGTTTACAAGAGTTTGAGACGCTGCAGAACAGTTCGCAGGTGGATATGGGAAATATCAAATCCCGTGATCTGGGGAACATGCTCTCAGGTGAGCTGGTTCGTATCGGCGAGGCGGTAGTAAGAGCCAAGTATCCTGATGCAGACTTTGGGAATCTGCCGTCCAGAGCTTTGCCGACGCTGGGCAAAGCGGTGATAGAAGCGGCGAGTGGCGCGTCAGCAAAGTCCCAAAGTCAGGTTCCGGGAAATGCATCGGGACAAGCCGTGGCATCGACGGTGCAGTCTCAATCCCAAACATCCATTCCGGTGCAAGGAGAGTAACCGGATTATGAAAAAAACAGGATTTCACTATTGCTGGCTGGTACTGGCCGGTATCATTTTAATACGAGGTTTTGCCGGCGGCGGCATCAACATGACTTCGGGGCTGTTTCTGGCGCCGGTTGCGGCGGACATCGGCGTCGGAATTGGCAGCCTTTCCATCTATCTGAGCATTACATCCATCGTCATGGTATTGTGGCTGCCCACTGCAGGAAAACTGATCAATAAATACGACATCCGTATCATGGCGATAGCTGGTGCAGTTCTTCAGGCTCTTTCCTTTGCTGCATTGGGTCTGATGAACAATGTGTATGCCTGGTATCTCCTGGCGGTTCCGAACGCTATGGGTGCCTCCATCGTGGTCAGCCTGTTGGGACCGATTTTGATTAATCGCTGGTTTACAAAGAACGCAGGGCTGATGCTGGGCATCCAGATGGCTTTTGTCGGACTGTTCGGCGCTGTATTGCAGCCGTTTACCTCGGTACTCATTGCCTCCGAAGGATGGAGATATTCCTACTTCATCATCGGGGGAATGACTTTTGTCGTCGTCATTGCATCGGCACTTCTTCTTCTGCGCAATAAGCCGGAGGACAAAGGACTGCTGCCTTACGGTGCCGATGCGCAGAGCGCTGATTTCGCAGGCCAGGGGCCAGTGCAGGGCGCAGACGAGAACGACGCGCAGAGCGCAGCTAAGGCAGAACAGAGCCCGGCAAAGGGTGCGGACGAGAATCAAACCCAGAGCACAGTCAAAGCTGGCCGGGAGTCAGTACAGCAAGATGGGGTAGAGATTTCAGAAAAAGAAGCTGTCCGTTCGGCATCATTTTTTCTGCTTCTGCTTTTCATGATTGCAATTACTGGGGTTGGCGTATTCACGCAGCATATTCCCACCTTTGGAGGCACAAGGGGTTTGACCATTGAAGAGACGGGACGTGCACTGGCATTTGCTTCTGTGGGAAATGCCATCGGCTCAATCGCCATCGGCGTGATCAGCGACCGCATCGGCAGCCTGAAAACCTGCTTTGGCATCATTGGACTTGGCCTCATCACCGTAGTGGGCTTTATGATCAGCGGACACAGCTTTTTCATCTTTGGGCTGTTGACCTTCCTTCACGGCCTGACCACGTCCGGAATCATGGTTTTGGCGCCAATTCTGACCATCAAATTCTACGGCAAAAGAGATTATGAGAAAATTTACGCCAAAGTCTCTATGGGCGCGCCATTGGCATCCATCATACTGATTCCGGTCTATGGATTTATCTATGATTTGACCAAAAACTACACGTTGGTTTTGGCAGGTATGATTGTACTGCTCCTCATCGCGGCCTTCTCTATCACTGTAGGCTGGAAAAAAAGGTGCACCGCGGCAGGATGTCCTGCTTTTAGAACAAAGTAATCTGTTTCAATGTAGTTTAGATTCTCCTAAAAATGGTATATATCATACAGCAAATTAGCAAAATTTACGAGTTCCATCCAAGTCTCTGCGCTAGGTGCAGCCTGGAAGGGACTCTTATATCCTCGATTGGCGAACGTGCTTTTGCGCTGAATAGAAGCCAACCGGGGATTTCATCTGCCAATAAAATCAGGAGAAGAACTGAGGAGGAATAGTATGCTCACATTGAACAATGTATGCTGGAAGCCGGATGATGGCGAAGCAGTCTTAAAAGGAATCGACTTAAAAGTCCCTGCCGGGAAGCTGACCGTGGTAACGGGACCAAACGGCGGGGGCAAAACTTCCCTTGCCAAAGTAATTGCAGGTCTTAACGCGACGACAGAAGGCAGCATTTTGCTGGACGATATAGACATCACAGAGAAAGATATCACAGAGAGAGCGCGGCTGGGCGTCAGCTATGCCTTCCAGCAGCCGGTAAGATTCAAAGGCGTCGCCGTCAGAGACCTTTTGGAACTGGCAGCAGGCGGAACCATAGACGAGGAACATGTCTGTAGCATTCTGGCGAAAGTCGGACTCTGCACAAAAGATTATATCGACAGGGAGGTCAACGCCAGCCTTTCAGGAGGGGAAATCAAGCGTATCGAGATTGCCACAGTATTGGCGAGGAAAAACAGCCGTCTTTTGATCTTTGACGAACCAGAAGCGGGCATCGACCTGTGGAGCTTTTCCGGCCTCATTGAAACTTTCGAAGAATTAAAAAAAGAGAAGGACAAGTCGCTCCTGGTCATTTCTCATCAGGAAAGACTTTTGGAAATCGCAGATGAAATTGCAGTCATCGTGGATGGCAGAGTGCGCATCGCAGGACCTGGCAAAGAAATCATGCCTCAGCTCATGGAAGGCGAAAAGTCAGGATCATGCCCGATGGGAAGGGAGTGGTAATCATGGACAAATTGACGACAGATCTTTTAAAGGCAGTATCAGAATACGTAGACGGCGGTTATGACGGCGCTTTTAATATCCGTGAAAACGGCGGCTGCGCAGGCAGACAGTCGACAGAAAACATCCGCATTGACGGCAAAGAGGACGGCAGCGGATTGGATATCTACATCAAAGCAGGAACAAAAGGGGAAAAAGTCTTTATCCCGGCATGTGTGACGAGAGGAAACGTCAGCGATCTGGTGTACAACGATTTTCATGTAGGCGAAGATGCTGATGTGACCATCATTGCAGGTTGCGGCGTACACACTGATGATGAGGGAGAAGCGATTCACAACGGAATACATAGCTTCTATCTGGATAAAGGCGCTCATGTCCTCTACGAGGAAAAGCACCTTGGAACTGGAGATGGCAGCGGTCAGAAGAAGATTGACCCTGTGACTCATGTGGAACTGGCAGAAGATGCAGTTCTGGAGATGAACACTATCCAGCTGGGTGGTGTCGACCACTCGACGAGAACCACAGGCGGCAGCCTGGGCGACCGGGCGAAACTGATCATCCACGAGAGCATCATGACCGATGGCGAAGAATATGCCATGACCGATTTTGACGTGGACATGAACGGAGAAGACTGCGCGGTGGATCTGATTTCCAGATCCGTAGCAAAGGGGAATTCCTATCAGGAATATCATTCCCGCATCAAAGGCAATAACCGCTGCAGCGGCCATTCAGAGTGCGACGCGATCCTTGTGGGAAAAGGCAGAGTCAACGCGGCACCGGAGCTTTACGCGGGACATCTGGATGCTTCCCTGATTCACGAGGCGGCCATCGGAAAAGTGGCAGGAGAACAGATTCTCAAACTGCGCACCCTTGGTTTGACAGAAGAGGAAGCGGAGAAAAAGATCATAGAAGGGTTCTTAAAGGGATAATGGCGAGAGAATTGGATTTGACCTTTACCCAGGTCATGACAGACTGGTATAGAGAAAACAAAAGAGATCTGCCCTGGCGCAAGGACAAAAATCCCTATCACGTCTGGGTTTCGGAAATCATGCTGCAGCAGACCAGAGTAGAGGCTGTGCGGGAGTATTACCTTCGATTTATGAAAGAACTGCCCTCTGTCAGCGACTTGGCGGAGGCCGATGAGCAGACCTTGCTGAAGCTCTGGCAGGGCCTGGGCTATTATAACCGCATTCGCAACATGCACAAGGCGGCAGCCGTCATCGAAGATGATTTTGGCGGAAACTTTCCTAAAACCTACGAAGACATCAAAACCCTGCCGGGCATCGGTGACTATACAGCCGGCGCCATCGCGTCCATCTGTTTTGACGAGAGAGTGGCCGCGGTGGACGGCAACGTGCTCAGGGTGATGAGCCGTCTCTTAGAGGATTATGAGGACATCAAAAGCGCCGCCATGAAGAAGCGGGTTGCGGCTTATCTGCAGGCGCTCTATCCGGACCAGGGCTGCGGCGATTTTACCCAGGGGCTCATCGAGCTGGGGGCATTGATTTGTGTCCCTAATGGACCTCCAAAATGCGATTATTGTCCTGTCAGCGGGTATTGCAAAGCGAGGGCGGCGGGTACGACTAGTCTGCTCCCGGTCAAGAGCAGTAAAAAAGAACGGAAGAAAGTCCAGAAGACTGTCTTTATCCTGCGATGCGGAGGAAAGCTGGCAGTTCGCAGGCGCGGCCCAAAAGGTCTTTTAGCCGGTCTATACGAATTTCCCAATGTGGATCAGGAAATGACGGCGGAACAAGCCGTCAGGCAGGTTGAGGAATGGGGCTGCATCCCGCGGGATCTGCAGCGGAAAGCGGAATACAGGCATATCTTCACCCATGTGGAGTGGGAGATGACCGGCTACTATTTTTCCTGTGACAGCGAAAACGAAGAATTTCAGTGGGCTGGCGAAAAAGAGATGGAAGAAGAGATTCCGCTGCCATCGGCCTTTGGATATTTCATTTGATTTGTGCATAGACATAGAATATAATATTCTGCACAGATTGATTTTATGGGAGTCCGCAATGACAAAAAAGAAAAGAATTGTGTTGATCACTGCAGGCGTAATTTTATTACTGGCCTGCAGTTTTTGGAAGATAAACAAAATAGATGCCTACAGCAGTCGATACTTTCTCGGTCATACGGTGATTAACGGGGTTGATTGTTCGGGGATGACGGTGTCTGCGGCAGAAAGAGCACTGACGGAGCGGTGGAACGACCATGATTTTGTGATTGAAAGAAAAGACAAGACCATCGGCAGGATAGAGAATCTGGATCTTGCTTACGACATTGATCAGAAGCTGCAGGAAATTATGAACCAGCCGCTGCATCTGCGCGTGTTCCGCTATCTGACGAAGAAGGCAGAATCGGTCACCATCCCTATGATGGCAGAGGAAAGCGACAGCTTTCAGAAACAGGTTTCTGCCATGAAGTTTCTCCATCGAAAATATAAGATCAGGACGAAAGACGCTTATGTGGATCTGTCCAATCGAAAATTCCAGATCGTCAAAGAAGTGCAGGGAGACAAGATAGACAAAAAAAGATTTAAAGCAGCGGTACTGAAGTCCATAGCCGCTGGAAAATTCACTTTAGACTATCAGGAGCAGGATTACTATGAGCAGCCGAAGGTGTACAGCACAGACCAGAAGCTGCAGGACTACAGAACCTTTTGTAAAAAGACTTATTCGCAGATCATTACCTATCGATTTTACAATAAGCGCTATACGCTGACACCGGCGGATCTGCAGTCCATGGTGACAGTCAGGGATGGAAAGAGATTGATTGACAAGGGAGCCGTCAAGAAATTTGTCTATGAGATGGCATGTACTTACAATACTTTGGGCGCTTCCAGACGGTTCTCTTCTACATACAAAGGAACCATCACCGTGTCCGGCGGCAGCTACGGTTATACCATCGACCAAAAACGGGAACGCCAGGCTCTGATCAAAAACTTAAAAAGCGGAAAAAACATCAGACGAAAACCGAAATACAGTCAGACTCCCTATTATTCGGGAGGCGGTGTGAACGATATCGGCTCCAGCTATGTAGAAATCGACATCGCCAATCAGATGCTGTGGCTCTACAGAAGCGGCAGGGTTATCGCAAGCTGTCCTGTAGTAACAGGCAGCCTGTCAGGCGGTTATGCCACGCCAAAAGGAGTCTACTATCTGGTCTACAAAGCGCCTGATGTCAAGCTGCGGGGGCGCAACAGCGATGGAAGCAAATATGAGTCCGCGGTAAAATACTGGATGCCTTTCTATGGGGATTATGGCATGCACGACGCCTCCTGGCGAGGAAACTTTGGCGGCGATATCTACCGCAGCGCAGGCTCACACGGATGTGTCAATATGCCTCGGAGTACGGCGGCGGTGGTCTATGCCAATCTGACGGCTGGATATCCGGTAGTTGTGCATTGACCGAATTACATCTTTCTATTATAATAACCTTTATAACAAAGCATAGAAGTTATCAAAGGGTAAGAAAGAGAAGGAAATTATGAGAAAGAAATTTATCGCACTAGCAATGATTGTTGTTTTTGCCTTTGCTTTGGCAGGCTGCGGCTTCATCCAAACCGTAGGAGGGCCGGATCTTGAGAAGCCGGTCTTTGTGAAGATGTTCATCTATGCGGATGATATGGATGTGGATCTGCACTACATCTGCGACCAGAAATGGGATAAGGCGATTTCAAAAATTGAGATTCCAAATGCGCCGAAGGAAGTAAGATGCGTCGTTTACGACGAAGAGGAAGAAGAGTATGAAGGCAAATACACCGTCATGACGACCCATATGGGTGTAGGCGATGACAGATATGATGACGACGGGCTGCCGGAGGACATCAGCTTTTCAGAGCTTTTGATTACCTGGGACGACGGCACGACCACGACGGAAGATGTGGGGCATATCACCATCGCCTCCGAAGACATTGATTACAACAATACCAATGAGAGTGGCGGCAGTGAACCGGGAGACGTATTTTATGAGGTCCTTAATCCAGTAGAAAAGCGGACAGAAATCACAGGCTTTGAAGTGCCGTTCAAGGAGATGGAAAAGATCATTGATGAGGTCACCCTCAACGACACGCCTTTGAGTGAAATCAGCGCAGAGCATCCTCTGGTTCTGGAAAGGGGAGAATCCTGCGAGTTCTCGATCTCACTGGACCGGAGCAAGGCACCGGAATACGGAGAAGTCTGGGTGGCGGCAAAGCTGCTGAAGAAATCAGAGAACAAAGAAGTCAAGTATACCAACGTGTTCATCAATGAACGCTTCAACAGTAATGTTGATGTAAAGGAATATCTGAGGGCGGTATTAAATTAGAAGATGATGCTGAAAAGAGCTGCAAATTTTGATGCGGTTCTTTTTTTGTCCATATTTTCGACAAAAAAAGGCAGAAAAATCAATTGTGCCATTGACATAGTAAAACCCAATCATATATTATAGACTATGTGTCGAAATTGAACTAGTTATGGAAAGAATAAATAAAAGAAGTAAAGGTAGGAGTAACAAATGAAACAAAAGCAAAACAGAATTTGGAACGGTATCGAGCGGTTCGGCAACCGCCTCCCTCATCCCGTGTACATTTTCATCATTTTGACGGTCGTCGTGTTCGTCGTGTCTGCTCTGTGTTCCAGCATAGAGTTTCCACATCCAAACACCGGCGAAGCGCAGCACATCAGCAATCTGATGAGCAAAGAAGGACTGACCTGGTTCCTGCAATCCATGGTCGAAAACTTTGTAACCTTCAGCCCTCTGGGCGTAACCTTAGTCGCTATGCTGGGTATCGGCATCGCAGAGGAGACAGGACTTGTCAAAACGGTTATCAAATCCAGTATTGCAGGTGCACCGAAGTTCCTGGTGACTGCCATCGTTCTGCTCGTCGGCATCATGGGAAGCCTGGCAGGCTCAGCAACCTTCGTCATCATTCCGCCGCTGGGCGCAATGATTTTCAGAGGAATGGGACGTCATCCGATCGCGGGACTGGCTACCGGCTTTGCCGGTGTTGCAGCAGGACTTTCCGCCAACCTGATGGTTACGCAGACAGATATTCTGCTCTCCGGCATCACACAATCTGCCGCGCAGATCTATGATCCGAACTATACCGTCAATCCAACGGTAAACTGGTACTTCATGGCTGCTTCCACGGTCATGCTGACCATCGTAGGAACGATCATCGTAGAGAAGGTCATCGAACCGAGACTCGGTGAGTACAAAGTGGAAGAAGGAGAACCTGGCGCCATTGAAACAGAAGATACGACCTTGGCAGCAGTCACGGCAGAAGAAAAATCTGGCATGAAGTGGGCAGGCATCGCGGTTCTGGTATATCTGGCCATTCTGGCGATTACCATCGTTCCGAAAAATGGAATCCTCAGAGGAGAAAACGGCGCCATTATCGAATCGCCATTCTTCAGCAGCATGGTGCCGATTCTGACGATTTTCTTCCTGGTTGCCGGACTTGCTTACGGTATCAAGACCAAGGTGATCAAAAAGTCTGGCGATGTTGTACAGCTTTGGGGAAAATCCATGGCTGGACTGGCAGGATTTGTCGTCCTCTGCTTCTTCGCAGGCCAATTCGTCAAAGCGTTTGCTCAGTCCAATTTGGGGTTATACTTATCTGTAAAGGGATCTGAATTCCTCAGCGGAAGCAGCCTGACTGGCGCAGCACTGATCGTAGGCTTTATCTGCATCACCATGCTGATCAACTTCATGATCGGCAGTGCCTCGGCAAAATGGGCGCTGATGGCACCGATCTTCGTGCCGATGTTCATGAAGCTGGGCTTTACGCCGGCCTTTACACAGGCGGCTTTCCGCATTGCGGATTCCGTAACCAACGCCATTTCCCCACTTGAGCCGTTCATGCCGTTCATCATCATGACTGCGCTGAAGTACGATAGAAAGTCAGGCCTTGGTTCCATTATTGCAACGATGCTTCCGTTGGTAATTTCCTTTGCAATCAGCTGGATCATTCTGATTCTGATCTGGTACAAGCTGAACCTGCCGTTGGGACCTGGAAGCAGCATCTTTATGTAAGGAGATAGAAATGTTAGCAGAGAAATATATAGAAACCTTAACGAAGGAACTAGAGAATAGACGTGAAGAACTGACGGCTATGAGCCGCACCATCTGGGAAAATCCAGAAATCGGCCATCAGGAATACACTGCGTCTAAGCTACTGACCGAAATGCTCGCCGACAATGGCTTTGAAGTGGAAAAAGGCGTCTGCGATATGGATACAGCCTTTGCGGCCGTGAAAAAGTCCGGCAAACCGGGTCCTGTCATCGCTTTCGTGGCAGAGTATGATGCTTTGCCGCAGATCGGACATGCCTGCGGGCACAATCTGTTCTGTTGTTCTGCAGTCGGTGCAGGCATTGCGCTTTCGCAGCTTCAGGAAGAACTGGGCGGCGAAGTCCGCGTTCTGGGCACTCCGGCAGAAGAGGGAACTGTACCGAACTACGGTGCCAAAGTGGTCTTTGTAGAAAAGGGCTATTTTGACGATGTGGATGCTGTCTTTACAGCACACGGCGAAGGGGAAACGGTCATCGAACGTTCTCTTGTCGCAGCGACGATGGTCAAGATCAGGTTCAAAGGAGTGGCGATCCACGCAGGCGGAGATCAGGTACACGGCAAAAACGCTTTGACGGCAGGCATGCTCTGCATCAACAATATGAATGCAATTCGTCAGCAGAACAGGCCTTGTGACGTAGTCAACTCCATTGTCACTGACGGCGGCCTTGCAGCCAATACCATTCCGGACAACTGTGAACTGCAGTTCAGCATCCGCTCAGACACTTCAGAACATCTGAAGAGAGTCTTTACCAATCTGGAACACTCTGCTCAGGCGGCAGCTCTGGTTACAGGCTGTGAATACGAGATGGAGGCAGTCAAGAATCCGATGAGAGATACGAAATCCAATCACCAGCTTGGGCTGGTACTGGCTGAGTATCTGGACAGCATCGGAGAGCCTTATACACAGGCTGACTCCAGAAACTTTGCCTGGGACGTGGGTGACATCACTTATGTCTGCCCGACGCTGGGTTCTTACTTCAAGATGGGACCAGAAGACATCATCTGCCATACGCCGGGCTTCCGCGAGGCGGCAGGCTCCCAGCAGGGTTTTGACGGCATGATGCTGGCAGCAAAGGGACTGGGCGCAGTCGCATGCGAGTATCTGGTCAACCCAAAGCTGCGTGAGCAGGCTTGGAAAGAATTTGAAGAAACGCGAAAATAATATAGAAATGCAAAAGAGGATGTCACTGCAGTGGTCTTTCACTGTGGACATCCTCTTTTTTTCGTGGTTCTATTGTTGTTTCTCTGCTTCTTCGCGCAGGCGTTTCTTTGTCTCACATTCAATCGGTGTGAAAGTACCGTCCTCGTTTGGGGTGAACACGAAGTGCTCTTTGAGGAAGATGATGTCGTCCCGATAGACGGAGTCCAGTTCGGCCAGGACTGCGGCGCGGGCTGCAACTTCGGCACCGGCTTCTTCCGCCAATTTTTCCAAAGCGTTGAGAGATTCTCCTGTGGCGATGACGTCGTCGATGATGGCAACGCGCTTGCCCTTGATCTTCTCTACATCACAGCCGTCCAGATATAAGGTCTGCTTCTTTTGGGTAGTGATGGAATAGACGTTTGCCTCTAAAACGTTCTGCATATAGGGTTTGTTGCTTTTGCGGGCAACGACGAATTCTTTGCCCAAAAGACGGCTCATTTCGTAAGTGAGAATGATACCCTTTGCTTCTGCTGTCAGCAAAATATCGACTTCCGGTAATTTTTCGGCTAATTTTGGTGCCACAGCCTGTACTAGTTCTGTGTCTGAGACGATGCAGAAACTGGCTAAGGCCATATCTTCTTTGATCTTCACAAAAGGCAGCTGCCTCTTGACTCCGCAAATTTCAAAATCAAAATGTGGGGGATGGTATCGCATGATGAATCCTTTCTAAACGTACATGAATTTGTTTCGGGATTATTCTACCATATTTTCACCTTTTCGGCAATGGTTCATTCAGTTCTTTCATGACGGTGCAGCGCATGGTGATGTAGCAGGCGAGACCTCCGATGATGTTGGAGATTGGCTCAGCCAGGAATACGCCATTGACGCCGAGACCGGCTATGTGTGGCAGCAAAAAGGTCAGGGGCGCTACGATGACAGCTTTTCTCAGGACTGAGAAAAATACGGCATCTTTGACTTTGCCGTATCTCTTTGCGCCGTAGTTGTAACTGATCATTGGTGTTGCACCGTCAGAGAGAGCGCCCACCGGAGTCTGCGCAATTTGCCGGATGGAGTTGATGACCGAGATGACAGTTGCCACGGCGGCGCCTTTGACGCCCAGATGGAGAACGAAGATGAAGATCGGATCGAGTACGATATTGCTGACCGCACCCAGAAGCACTGTCATCATACCGATCTTAGCATAACCCTGGCTGTTGATATAGGGATTCAGTCCCAGGGACGTCATGACAAAGATGGTTCCCAGCAGGTAGATGACGATATAACCTGCGGCATAGGGATATGTTTCGTCGCTGGCGCCAAAGAGGTAGAGCAGCGGTCTGTGAAAGGCGATGCTGCATAGGGGTGCGCCTCCTACGCCAAAGAGATTGGAAAAAGCTGCCACCATAGTGATGATGGGAAAGCAAAGTCCCAGGCCAGCCAGCGCGATGGGACCTTCTCCAGGTATTTTACCGATGTAGATGCGGTCGATGATGTTATATAAAAGATTTAAAATCTGTGCTACCAGCATCGGCGATGCTGCCGCGATGATATTCTGACGAATCTGACCGCCAGAAAAGTCGATCTGCTTTGATTTCAATATCCTGCCACTCCTTTCATATCATTCACCATTAAGTATACCACTTCTCATAGAAATACAAAAGCCGTTGTCAATGAAGCGATGCGGTGTTAAGATGGAGATAACATATTAGAAAAGAGGGCTTACCTATGAAAAATGAAGTGAAATTTGGATTTATCGGATTTGGCAATATGGCTCGCGCGATAGCGAAGGGACTGCTTGCGATGGACGTCTGCCAGGGCAGCCAGATCTTTGCCTGTGCGGGGCACTTTGACAAGCTGCAGAAGAACGCGGAGGCACTTGGTGTTACGGCGGTGCAGACGGCGGCAGAGGTGGCGGAAAAAGCGGATTACGTCATTCTGGCGGTCAAGCCCAATATGATAGAATCGGTCGTCGCGCCGATCGCGGAGTTACTGCAGAAAAAAGTAGTGGTTTCAGTAGCTGCGGGTTTCGACTTTGAACGTTATGAGAAGATTCTAAAGGATGGAACTCATCATATCAGCACGGTTCCAAATACGCCGATTTCTGTTGGTGAAGGAATCATGGTCTGTGAGAACAGACACTCCCTCAGCAAAGAAGAACTGGAAGATTTTGTTGCGATTTTCAGCAAAATCGCTTTGGTGGAAATGGTAAAACCGGAGCAGCTTTCTATCGCCGGTACTCTGAGCGGTTGTTCGCCGGCATTTACATCGATGTACCTGGAGGCATTGGCAGATGCAGGTGTGAAATACGGACTGGCCAGGGATGCCGCTTACCGCATGGCAGCCAAGATGATCTGCGGGACGGGAAAGCTGTATCTGGAAAACGAGACCCATCCAGGGGCTATGAAAGACGCAGTCTGTTCGCCGGGCGGTACGACCATCAGAGGCGTGGCAGCGCTGGAAAAAGACGGATTTAGAGGAGCCGTCATCGGAGCCATCGATGCCATCGAAGGCTGAGCGGCTTCTATTGTTGACAGGAACAGCAAAAAAGGATAATATAAAATCGGCAGAGATAAAAACACATCCCGGTAGGTAGTCCGGGAGCAGTCCTTGGCTCCAGTCCAAAGACTGTCAGTAACCTTCCTTCCAGGTCGTCCATTCTCATTCACGCCAATATAGGGAGGAATTACGATGGACATGGTAACACTGCGATTGAACGTATTTTTTGAGGACCCTTTCTGGGTCGGCGTCGTCGAGAGGGTAGAGGATGGGAAACTGTCTGTTTCCAAAGTTACCTTCGGCCCCGAACCGAAATCATACGAGGTCTATGATTATTTCAGAAAAAATTACGACCAATTGAAGTTCAGTCCGGCTGTGGAACCTGGTGCAAAAGAAAAGCGGCTGAACCCGAAGCGGATGCAGAGGGAAGTGCACAAAGCTACCAGCAGTGGCGGCATCGACACCAAATCACAACAAGCTTTGAAGCTGCAGCAGGAACAATGGAAAACCGAACGCAAGGCGAAAAGCCGTGAGCAAAAAGAGGCAGAGAAACAGCGGCGGTTTGACATGAAGCAGCAAAAGAAGAAAGAGAAGCACAGGGGCAGATGATGCCCCTGTCTCTATATTGTAAAAGAGGAGGCGTCATATGGGAGAGTTATCAAAACTTCCGAATATCGGAAAAGTAGTAGAAGAGCAATTGAACCAGGTTGGAATTACAACTGTAGATCAGCTGGTCGATTTGGGCAGCAAAGAAGCCTGGCTGCGCATCAAGGCCATTGATGATTCCGCGTGCATTAATCGCTTACAGGGAATCGAAGGCGCGATACAGGGCGTCAAGAAAAAAGATCTGCCAGAAGAGGTCAAAGAGGATTTGAGAGAATTTTACCAAACCCATAAATAAATGGAATATGGAATAAAACGTTAGTTTGCACTAACTGCTGCCGGGGTAATATATAGATAATGTAACTTGGAAGAAGGGCAGGTAGTGGAAAATGAGAAAAGAGATGAACCCCAAATCCTGGGACCGCTTTGCCAAAATTTATGATGATTTTATGGCAAAAGACACATTGGTCTACGAACAGATGTATGATTTGATCCGTCAAAGGGTAAAAGGCAGCACTGTGCTGGAGCTGGCTACGGGAACGGGGCTGATTGCCGGTAATATCGTGAAAAATGCCGCCCATATAGAAGCGACTGATTTCTCGGCGGAAATGATAGAAAAGGCGAAGAAAAACTATAACTCCAGAAAGCTGCACTTTTCTATACAGGATGCGAAGGCTCTGCCTTATGCCGATCAGTCCTTTGATGTGGTCATTATCGCAAATGCTCTTCATATCATGCCAGAGCCGGAGAGGGCACTGACAGAGATCAGAAGGGTTTTAAAAGATGATGGCGTTCTCATCGCGCCTAATTTTACCGATGCCGAGAGCAGTTTCAAAACTCGATGCAGGCTTAGAATGATGGGTGTGGCTGGCTTTAAACTGGTCAGCAAATGGTCAGGAGAAGATTATATTGCGTTTTTGCGGAATAATGGCTGGACCGTTGAATTAGCCAAGACGCTGAATGCCGCTTTTCCATTAACCTATGTAGAATGTAAGAAGGAAGTCAGGTCCTGACTAGGTGTTTTTCGTTCATAAAAGAGCCGCCAACGCAGGCTGCCAGCAAAGTGTGACACATCGTAATTTGTGCCGCACTTTTTTTGTTTGATAGGAAACAGAAATCTTGAAGCCCTGGCCCGATTTACTTTAAGAAATCGTTGGCAGGTCTTAGCGGAGAAGTTCAAATCTCAATTTGGCAGACTTGACCGCTTGATTCTGTCATTTCACTGTTTTATGCGGATTGACGAGGTTTCAGCGGAAAAACTTGGCCCGCGAACGCCTTACGCTGTCGCAGTTCGATCGAGCTGTCGCAGTCCGCAAATGTTGAACTCACAGAAAATGTTCAGCGCATATTTACTGGACATCTCGGTTGCGGACTGCGCGGCGTTCCAATCGTGTAAACACAGTCCGCAAATGCTAAACTCACAGAAAAAGTTCGGCACATTTTTTCAAAACAAGTCAATTGCGGACTGCGAGGCAGCCAAATCGCGCAATCACAGTCTGCAAATGCAAAAGTTTGAAAAAATGGTCAACACATTTTTTCAGGATCGGTCAATTGCGGACTGCGGGACAGCCAGATCGTGCAATCACAGTCTATAACTTGATCTGATGAAAACCTAAGATGAAAAATGAAAGCTTAGAAGTAAAAAACCATTGACATACATACTGGCAGTATGTATAATAAAAACATACCAAAGGTATGTATCGGTCTGCCCAGCAATTTGTTTCACAAATTAGGACCAGACCATTAGTGAGGTGAAAAATGGCAAGGAACAAATATCCAGAAGAAACGAGAAATCTGATTATTGAAACGGCTGGACGCCTGTTTCTTGAGAAGGGGTATGAACACACGTCCATTCAGGATATTATCGACAATCTGGGCGGCTTGAGCAAAGGGGCAATCTACCACCACTTCAAATCAAAAGAAGAAATCATGATGGCAGTGGGTGACATCTTTTATGCAAATTCTGAAAAAAGAATGAAGGCTGTTTGCCAGCGTAAGGACTTAAACGGTAAAGAGAAGATTCGAGAAGTTTTCAGAGTTTCTTTGGATACACCGGCACAGTCAGAGATGGCGACGGTAGCACCGGATATGCTGAAGAATCCACAGCTTCTCGTCATGTTCTTGAGGGATTCCGTGCAGCAGGAGGCGCCTGATCTGCTGACGCCGATTATTGAAGAAGGAATTCGGGATGGTTCCATCCAAACGGATTACCCAAGAGAATTAGCCGAAGTGCTTATGCTGATAGGGAACTTTTGGATTAATCCGATGATTTATCCCGGCAGTACAGAAGAAGTCGTCAAGAAAGTAGAATTTTTCAGGTATCTGACTGACAAACTGGGTCTTGAAGTCATCACTGATGAAGTAATAGAGAAAATTAAAAATTTCTCTGAAGTTTTTCATGAGAACAAAAAGAAAAAATAAGAAAATCTGCCTTGTTATGCAGGGCGGATTCATTTTTACGCAAATACATACCGACGGTTGGTATCATAGAACAAGAAAGGAATATCACAATGAAACAAAACAAATTTTCAAAGGACTTTATCCTGGTCGTCATAGGACAGATCATATCGCTGTTTGGCAACTCCGTCATGCGTTTTGCACTGCCTATACACCTGCTCAACGAAACAGGATCGGCGGCTTTGCTGGGATTGGTTTCCGGCTGCGCCTTCATCCCTCTCGCCATCATGTCGCCCATAGGAGGGCTGATTGCTGATCGGGTCAACAAGAGAAATATCATGGTCTGCCTGGACTTTTTTACGGCGTTTCTGACTGCGATGTTTGTATTGCTGTATGGAGAAATCGGCATTGTGACGATTATTCTGATCATGCTGTTCTTACTCTACGGTATTTCGGGAGCGTATCAGCCCTCTGTCCAGTCCAGCATTCCGCTGCTGGTGCCAGAGGAAAAAGTGATGTCTGCCAATGCAGCAATCAATATGGTATCATCTCTGTCGGGACTTTTAGGTCCGGCCCTCGGCGGCATGGCTTACGCCGCCTGGGGAATCATGCCTGTACTGTATGTGTGCATCGGATGCTTTGCTTTTTCAGCGGTCATGGAGATTTTCATCAAAATGCCTTTTGAGAAACGGGAAAGAAAAGCGTCGCTATTTCATGAAGTGCGAGTGGATTTGACGGAGAGTATCCGCTATATCGCAAGAGAACGGGCGGAGATTGGCAAACTGACTTTATGTTGCGCCTGCATTAACATCAGCTTGTCAGCTTTGATGATTATCGGCCTTCCCGTCGTCGTCATGCAGGTACTGGAGTTTCCATCAGAGCAGGATGCTTCCAGGATGTACGGTTTTATGCAGGCGATTTTGGCGGTAGGCGGTCTGGCCGGAGGACTTTGTGCCGGAATTTTGGGCAGCAAAATGGATATTAGCGGGTTTTGGAAGTTGCTCTTCGCCGCTGGCATTCTGCTGATTCCCATCGGCATCGTACTCATGGTGAACTGCAGCGTATATACGGCGTACATCGTTATGGCTGTGAGCGGCCTGATCATCATGGCATGTGCTACCATTTTCACCATACAGGCGATGTCCTACGTGCAGATTGCGACGCCACCGCAGCTGATCGGCAAAGTCATCGCATGGATTATCGCCATTTCTACCTGTGCACAGCCCATCGGCCAGGTTTTGTATGGCTTCACCTTCGAAAAGCTGGAGGGCAGCCTTTGGATGATATTCTTTGCGGCAGCAGCAGTGACGGCCGTCATCGCGTTTTTCGGCAAAAAAATCTGTGCACAGCTAAAATAGGAAAAAAGCGCTAAAATAAAGAGGTCCGACGAATTGTCAGACCTCTTTTCTATGGGCGCCGAATAGGCATGATAAAACCACCAGTTCAACTGGTGGTCGGTAAAAACTCTTATAGATAAGTTAAACGAACCTCCTTATGCTACAATAAAGATGGTCTGACAACCACAATAAAGAACATAAGGAGGTTCATGACAAATGGATGATGTAAAGAGTTTATCACACAGCAAGTGGAGATGCAAATACCACATCGTGTTTGCGCCCAAATTCCGCAGGAAGGAGATCTACGGAAAGAAGAAGGCAGAGATCGGAAAGATCCTGCGTATGCTCTGCGAAAGGAAGGGCGTGAGGATCATCGAGGCAGAATGCTGTCCTGACCATGTGCACATGCTGGCAGAGATACCGCCGCACCTGAGTGTGTCGGCATTGGTAGGGTATCTCAAGAGCAAGAGCAGCCTGATGATCTTCGAGCGGTTTGCAAACCTGAAGTACAAATACGGAAACAGGCATTTCTGGTGCCGTAGGTACTATGTTGACACGGTTCTGACGTCTGA
>URXI01000023.1 GCA_900551775.1 uncultured Eubacterium sp.
GTAGTGATGATCCGAACCTTTTTGCTGAAGCATTTTACCCTTTTCAATACAACCCTGTGAGAAACAGGAGGCTGTAATGGTAGGGAACATAACCCCATGTGCCCCAATTGTGGCATTATGCATTCGAATCAGTTTTTCCATGAAGTAATCAAGCTGGGTTTCAAATGCCCGCTTAACATCATCTATGCACTTGAAGTCTTCTGCCTTGCCCGTCTTTGGTCCAAGCTGCTTGCCAGTCAATGGGTCAACACCATCATGGAGCGCAATTTCAAGAACCTTATTTGTATTAAAGTTTCCGGAGTTGCTCTGAAAATCAGTTTTTCCAAGTACAATCGGTTCAATACATCCGCAAATACCCCAGTTACGTGCTTCCTTAAGTGTGAATCCCAGGCTGAGCAGATAGATAATTGCCGAATTATCATTATAGAATGCAGGATGACCGCCGGTGTCTCTGGCTGCTCTGATTGCAAGGCGGAAAGTTTCCTCATTGACATTCTGATGATAGCGGAAAGATATGCAAGGCTCATCTGTCTGGAGATCCAGCAAACAGCGCAGGAAAATGTCAGTCACTTCATTACATGCATCTTTTCCGTCTTCCGTGACGCCGCCAAGCATAACATGCATCCAGAGCGGACAGCCGGGAACTGCAATAGATTCCTTATACTGGCGTATATTCCAAAGTTCCGCAACCTTCAGCTTAAACTCATGAATAAGCTCCTGGAAATAAACTTCATCTTTTCCTTCCGAAGATTCTTTCTGCCAAAACGGATAAGTGTACTGGTCAAATCTGCCCAGACAATGGTCTCCGCCTACTGCTTCAAGGCAGATGCAAAGATGAGTAAGCCATACCATCTGACATGCCTGCTGGAAAGTCTGTGCCGGATATTCCGGAACGGTTCTGCAGTTTTCTGCCATGGTAAGAAGCTCCTGTTTTCTCTTTTCATCCGCACATTCTGCGGCCTGCTTTTCGGCAAGGTCTGCATAGCGATGTGAAAAATTGATGATGGCCTCCATGACAATAATCATGGCTTCCCAGTTCACTCTCTTTTCCATATCATACACATCATTACACTGGAATTCAGCAATATTCTTCTTGCATTCATCAATGTAATGGCGGTACCCCAATTTAATCAGATTATCATAATCAGGGGAGTGATTCATCGTAGATTGATTTGAAACACCGTGGGTGAATACCAGTGCATCCAGCATTTCTTTAACGTCCGGGTCTTCAAGTGAAGAAGCGTAATCGCCGAATGTCTGTCCCCGCCACTTAGTTACTATTTCTTTTAATTCTGTTTTTTCTTCTTCACTGTCAAATTTCAAATGATCTGATATTCTGCAGTCAAGGGTATCGAAATCATCGTATAACCATTTGGTGGCTTCAGGATGAAGTGGTACAGCCTGAAACTTATCTCCGGCATGTCCTACAATCTGAGAATCCTCATCAATAAAGATTTTCTTGTTTTCAAGGAAAAAAGCAAAGGCTTTTGCTCTTTGAATAACAAAATTATCCATGGATGGTTTACTATAGAATTCTGTCATCAGCTTAGCCCGATCCAGGTCGATTGTTGGAAACGTATTTCTCACCTTGTCATTTAGACGTTCGATCCTTTCTGTTAACATATTTACTTCCTTTCCATTTCAAAGATGTTTTCATATTTTATCTTCGTTAATTGTCTTTAGATAAGTCCCAGTTCAGCCAGCACATTCTTAACATATTCTTCATCAGTATTAGTATCTTCCGCCAGGAAAGTGATATCCGCTGCAGTAGGAGCCTTGCCCTTTGTGCGGACAGCCGACTTCTTAATCAGCCCCTTTCTCAAACGATGGAGATCTTCTTCCTTATAGTGGAAAAGTCCTACATTTTCGGGCAGGATTATATTAGTTCCCGGTATATCTTCTTTTTCAGGATTTCCGAATCTGATTTCAATTCCGTTGTCTCTTGCAAAGGACAGCTGTGGCTGAATGTGTTTTCCTGCACCAGTGTACTCGGTCTCAGAAACAACAATGATCTCATCTTCAGGAAGTTCCATAGCCAGGGCAAAAGCAGCAGCCAAAGCCGTGTTTCCCGCTGGGCCTCTTTCGATTCCTTCCAGTACCGCAAGCATCTCGGTCATGAACATAACCTCTCCCTGGGATGTGGTAACATAGCGGTCCATATATCTGAGCGGACGGGCAGCACTTCTTGGAATGTCACCTGTGTCTGGATTCATTGCATGGGGAACGCCAAATCCGGTATGCCCTGTCGTACATGACTTAAGGTTAAACTGATTGTCTGAAGCCATTGAAAGACCTGTCAAATCAATGGATGCTCCGATAATCTGAGTGTTTTTGCAGCCGGCGCTTCTTACTCCTCTTGCACAGCCTGTAATCATTCCGCCACCTGCATATGTACATACAACCATTGCAGGATCCTTGCCATATTTTTTGCGAATTTCTGTGCCTATTTCATAGCCTAAAGTCTCAACACCGGCAATACCAAATGGTGAGTACAGCGAAGCATTGAAATAACCTGTATCTTCCATTACAGAAAGATGTTCATAAAACAATTCCGGTCCAACAGTAAGCTGAATGACTTCTGCTCCCATTGCCTCGCACTTTCTTGCCTTTTCAACGATTTCAGGCTGTCCTACCCTGCGGGAGTCATAGCATTCCTGAACAATGATCGATTTTATTCCTCGCATTGCAGCCTGAGATGCTACTGCAGCACCATAGTTTCCGGAAGTAGCAGCAATAACGCCTTCATAGCCCAGCTTTTTTGCATGAGCTACTGCAATGGAAGCTCTTCTGTCCTTAAATGACCCGGACGGGTTAGCCGCCTCGTCCTTTGTAAAGATTCTTGCGCCATATCCAGGTTTTGAATATTTTCTTGCCAGCTTAGTGATATTTCTCAGTTCCAGCATCGGAGTGTTTCCAACGCCTACCTCGGTCTGCATCTCCTGAATTTCTTCCAGGCTATATGCCGCAGCTTTCATCAAAGCTTCATAATCAAATGCAATTGATCCGCTTTCAAATTCGTTATAGTCCAGACCCAAGCTCTTTTTCATAATCTCCTCGGATCTTTCCATTACAGAATCGTAGTCTTTTGCCAATGCCATTATTCCTCACCTCCGAACATTTCTTCTCTGAGCATGTTATCAATTTCAATGATCTCGGGCACAAACTTCCCATAGCTGTGGGTATAGTACGAGCCCACTTCAATCATCGTTCCTTTTTCTTCTCTTCCTGTTGCAGTTTTAATCGTTACAACATCACCGATTTCTGCAGTTTCATCAAGAAGCTGCCCCTTAGTCCACATTTCAAGATCACATTTCCTGGTGTCATCAGGAATTCTGGCCGTTCTGTCGCTGGCCTTCAATACTACATTATGAATGCGAACCCATTCACCTTTCTTTGCCATTTTGTCCTCCTTTTTCTAATCATTATTTTAAGCCTGAGCAATGCTCCTGATAAGTTTCACCGTCTTAGAGACGGGAAGCATCTATGTTCATATATTAAAGGGATTTTTGAAGCGTGCGTGCAATGATGTTTTCCTGTATGCCTTTTTCTAAATCCACAAAATATGCAGAATATCCTGCCACACGTACAAGTATGTTCTTATACTTGTCATTTGTCGGATCCTTCTGAGCTGCCCGCAACGTTTCATCATCAACAATATTAAGCTGAATATGCTGCCCATTTTCTTCCTCAAAATAAGTTGTAATAACCGTTTCCAGTATATCCAGACCCTTCTCACCTTTTACAATCTCCGGATCAAATCTCTGATTTACCAGCACGCCTCCCTGAGGCAGCAAAGGATCAACGGCGCCCAATGACTTCATAACAGCCGTTGGCCCTTCAACGTCTGCTCCAACCATCGGACACGCATTGTCTGCAATGGGGACATATGCTTTTCTCCCGTCAGGAAGGGCTCCAATTAGCTTTCCAAGCACCACATTATAAGACTGCGTGGAAAAGTTGAATGACATTTGTCCATCCCTTCCGTCTTTCCACCTGCACATTTGTTCATTGCAAAGACGTGACAGCCAATGGGCGTACTCATCAACTTCTTTTATATCATTACCATACTTAGGGGCTCTGTTTAAAAGCAGTTGACGCATGTTCTCCTTGCCCCGAAAATCAGTAGCAAGCAATTCCATAAGTTCATCCATTGTAAGATACTTTTTTTCCAAAACACATTTTTCTATTGCTGCGAAAGAGTCTGCCACGTTTGCAAGACCCGTAACTCCTACAACAGTATAGCGGTAATCTGCACCTTTTCGCTGCAGCACCCTTCCCTTTTCGATACAGCCATGGGTAAATGCTGACCCTGTAATGGTCGGGACAACCCAGCCATGACATGAAACAATCCTGTCAAACATAATCATATAGTACTTGAAAAAGTAGTCCTGCTGGATGGCATAAGCTTCCTTAAACTGCTCAATTGATGTAAACCTTCTGACATCTCCTGTCCTCGGTCCAATCTGCTTCCCGGAAAGGGGATCCATGCCGTTATTGAGCATTATCTCCAGAACCTTTCCCATGTTAAAATAACCTGCATTGGACTGATAATCCGTGATTCCGGGAACTGACGGTTCAATGCATCCGCATATACCCCAATTACGAGCCTGTTCTATGGTATGTCCAAATCCCATTGCCAGCGTTATATTTGTCTTGTCGTTAAAAAAAGCCGGGTGACTGCCGCCATCCCTGGCAACAGAGAGAGCCAGTCGGAAGGTTTCCGGATCCACCTTGCTGTGGTATCTGAAAGAAATACAAGGCTCTTTTGTCTGCAGATCGTCCATGCAATGAAGGAATAAGCGAGTCAGTTCATTACATCCATCACTTCCGTCAGGTAAAACTCCTCCCAAAATGATATGCATCCATAAGGGGCAGCCAGGATATGCGGCGCTCTCCCTGTTTGTTCTAACTTCCCACATTTCCGCAACTTTCAGCTTGAATTCATGGATAACATCTGCAATATGTGTTTCCGCAACGCCATTTGCAAGATCATTCTTGTAGAAGGGATACATGTACTGATCGAATCTTCCAATGCAATGGTCGTTACTGTTAACTTCCATCATGAGAGCAAGATGTGTGAACCATACCAGCTGTGCAGCTTGTTGGAAATTCTGTGCCGGATGCTCCGGTACTGTCCGGCAGTTTTCCGCCATAGTCAAAAGCTCTTTTCTGCGCTTCTCATCGGAACAATCAGCCGCCATCTCTTCTGCAAGATCAGCATATCTGTGTGCAAACCTGATCAGTGCTTCCATCACTATAATCATTGCCTGCCAAGTATAATAGGATTCAATGGATTCTACTGTCATATCTTCCATCTCATCTATTCTTTTTTTGCATTCTTCTATGTATGGACGATACCCCTTGTTAACAAGTTCATCATAAAACGGAGCGTGGCACATAGTGGACTTGTTCGAAACACCCTTTGTAAATATTCCGATATCAACCATTTCATTCAACTGATCCGTTGCCAGAGCAGCTGTCAAATCCCCAAAGGTTCTGCCGTTCCATTTTTTCACCAATTGGCGGAGTTCATCCTTCTCACCGGGCATGAAATTAAGTATGTCTGTCTCCCGGGTATCCAGATCCTCCAAATCATCTCTCAGCCATGCAGTCATCTCCGGATAAAGGGGTACGCTGCGCAGACGAGAACCAAGATGTCCTGCCAGGATTGAATCATCGTCAATAAATATTTTCTTTCGGTCCAAAACATATTCAAAGGATTTGGCTCTTCTCAAAATAAACGGCTCCATTGACGGTTGGCTATAGAACTCTGTAATCAGCCTGGCTCTGTCCATGCATATTGTCAACGGCGTATTTCTAACCTTCAATGATAAACTTTTTATTCTGTCAGAAATCATTTTTCCACCTCTTTCAACTTTCTCAGAAATCTATCCCCATGGTATTAGTAAGATAATAAGCAAAAAATATGCCAACGGCTTATTCTTTTATACGTTGAAAAATCGTAATTACGCCTCCCCTGTTTTTCACGGTTGCTGTTTGTGTGTGTATTAATTTTACATCGAGTGTAAAATTAATACACTTGTACGGCTTAGTTCCTTTCGAACATCAAATTCTTTTGGCATAAATATTGCTATAATTTATTTGAAACTATTATTATTCTGGAACGATGGAGGTATAAACATGAATGCAAAAAAAATATTCCGGACTGTAGAAACACACACATTGGGACAACCTACCCGAAACATTATCGGCGGTTTTCCTCATGTCCCCGGTAGCACCATGGCCGAAAAATTTATTTACATGAAAGAGCACGAGGATTGGTTCCGCACACTTATGTCATATGAACCAAGGGGAAACGATTATATGTCATGTACACTTGTTACTGAGCCCTGCACTCCGGGAACCGATGTCGGCGTTCTCTATTTTGAGACCAGTGGCTGGCTTCCAATGTGCGGGCACGATACCATCGGTCTTTCCGTAGCTTTGATAGAAACAGGCATGGTAACTGTCACCGAGCCAATTACAACCATTAATCTGGATACCGCCGCAGGTGTCATCAGAATTGAAGCAAAAGTTGAAAACGGTTCAGTAAAGGAAGTCTCCTTTCTCAATGCCCCTGCCTTTGTTCTTCGGGAAAATCTCACCGTCGAAACGAAAGATTACGGTAAGCTTACCATGGATGTAGCATGGGGCGGCAATTTGTATGCCATAATGCCAGCCGAGTCAATTGGAATCACAATCGATCCCCAAAATACTGCTGAAATTATACATGCCGCACAGTCAATCGCATGCGATATCAACAGACAGGTAGATTTCCACCATCCTGATCTTCCCTTTGTCTACGAGATCACTCATGTTGAGTTTTACGGTCCGCCAAAAAATCCGAGAGCAGATATTCAGAATACTGTTGTCGCTCTGCCTAAAACAGTGGACCGTTCCCCTTGCGGCACTGGCACTTCCGCTAAATCAGCTGTTCTTTATCAAAAAGGCATGCTGAGAGTTGGTGAATCTTTTGTGCACGAAAGCATCATCGGATCCTGTTTCCGCTGTGAGATTGTCGAAGAAACTGAATATGCAGGATTTAAGGCCGTACTTCCAAAGGTAACCGGCAACGCCCATATCCAGGGCTTTGCAACATGGATTCTCGATCCTGACGATCCGTTCCCGAAAGGCTTCCTTCTTGTATAAGCACAGATTAACTAAATCAAAATGAGGAGATATAAATGATGAATAATTTCGTTTTTGAAAACCGAACTAAAGTCTATTGCCCTTTGGAGTCGTTGTAACATACCTGCCTCATATCCAGCACCTCATTCCGTCCTTTGACTCACGATGAAATATACGATATTTATTTAGAAAGTCTGTAGAGAAAAAATAGAAGTAACTGCTCAGCAGCTTCACTGGCAAACAAAACTACTCCCTTCCGGGCGAACAAGTGAAATAGAAAAAACTTGTCGCTGGGAAGGGAGTATATTCATCTCTAAAAGAAAAGTCGCCGGGGATAAAAAGATACCGCTAGCCTATCACATCAGCCATTGTATACATTCCTGTGTCTTTGCCCTCCATAAACTCAATCGCTCTGCAGGCACCAATTGCAAAGCATCTTCCTGTATATGCCTGGTGTGTAATTTCTATTCTTTCATCAATTCCGCCAAAATAGATGGTGTGTGTACTAGGAGAATCACCCATCCTTCCGGAATGGAATTCAATCTGCGAAACTTCCATGCCGGCTGCCCCTGCAATAGCTTCTCCCATTTCCAGAGCTGTTCCGCTAGGTGCGTCAAGCTTATTTCTGTCGTGAATATCCATGATTTCGATATCGCAGGAATCGGCAAGATTATCAGCCGCAAATTCCAAAATACGCATCAGCACGTTTACCATAAAAGATGTGTTGGCCGCTTTCAAAACAGGTATCATTTTGCTGGCTTCTTCAATTTTCCTGTTCTGTTTTTCCGTGAATCCGGTGCTTCCCTCCAGCAATGCCTTGTTATGTGCAAGGCATACCTCCAGTACTTCCATGGCAATTTCCGCCCCGGAAAAGTCCACCACCATATCGCATTGATCTATCACAGTTTCCAAGTCATCATATACCATGACCCCGCAGATCTCGGTTCCGATATAATCTCTCCCTTTGGGTCCGATAGCTCCGACCACTTCAATGGCGTCGCATTTCACAGCTTCTTCCAGAATCAAGGAATCCATTTTGCCTTTCGGCGCCGTAATAATTACTTTTATCATCTGTCTTCTCCTCCTGTTCATTATTAAGAAAAAAGGCTGACTCCATGCAAAATGCATAATCATCAGCCTTAGTCCAACATTTCTATTAGTTTTTTTGTGTATTTTATAAGCTATTATGCATGTTTCCTTGCCATATATGTATCATTTTCAGCAACATCCTTGAAGCCGTCAGCCCAATCGATCATAACCTGATCAGGTCCTTTGACTGCGTTTTCAATCCATGTAACTACACAATACACTACCAGAGCTGCAAGCGGTCCAACACCCATTCCGGATACCCAACTGAGTCCCAAAGGTACAGTCCATATTACATACATTGCAGGTCCTGCAATTGACGACAAAATTGCTGCCAACTTAGTTCCCTTCTTTGTCAGAACACCACCATAAAGAGGCATAAATACAGCGCTTCCTATCCCTGACAGACCAAGGTAAATGAAAATCTGAAGGAATGCAGGTGGGTTAACCATGTTGAATAATAATACTATCAGTGCACAGATAGCAGTCGCATACCGGGTTACGCGTACCTGTTTTTCAGGCGTCGCTTTCTTTGAAAGACCACCGTAGAGGTCGCGTCCGATAGACTGTCCTATAACCAGAAGAATTGAAGTGGCTGTTGATACGATTGCAGAGAAGAATCCTATCATACATACACAAGCAAGAATCGGTGGCAACAGCTGAGACGACATTGTTACGGTCAAATAATCTGCTTCTGCATCTGGGAAAATAACTCTTCCGCAAAGTCCGCAGATGAACATAAGATTGAACAAGAATCCGGTAACCATGGAAATCATAGAAAACTTTGCAACATCTTTCTTATGTACAGCTGGAAGTGCCAAATACCTTGAAGTGATATGGGGTGCGCAGAACATGATAGTGCATCCCCATGTAATAAGGCTGATAATTCCCATCCAGCCAACGACGGTTCCGTCTGCCTGAGTTGGTCCAGCTTCAGAAATGTAAAGAGCTTCTGGCCACTTGTCAGCCAGTGTAGCCTCTAGCGAATTCATACCGCCAACCTTATAAACCGCTACAACTACCATCATAACACACATAACTGTCATGAAGCATCCCTGGAAGAAGTCTGTCCATGCTACTGAACGAAGTCCTCCAGTATTAACGTAGAATACTACAACAGCTAACATTATGATTAGGCCAACCTTAAACGGAATACCGGTATATGTTTCCAGAAGAGCTGCAGCACCCTTGAACTGGGATACCAGCATGAACAGGAAGCATATAGTAATAACAATCGTCAAGTAGTACTTAAGGAATGGGCAACGATAACGATCGCCAAGATATTCGGTTAAGGTTAACGAACCATACTTCTCTGCCTGAACACGCATCTTTCTGATAACAATATATCCAGGAAGAACCAGTCCCGGAACAACGCCGACAACAAGCCAGAAATAAGGCCAGCCGATTGTAGACATCATACCAGGGTCTCCGATGAAGGATCCTGCTGATACCGCAGATGCCGCATATGACATTGCAAGTACAATCAGAGGAGTTGATTTTCCACCGAGGAAATACTCAACTTCAGCACCAGTACCACCGGATTTGTTTTTTCTGCCGGCCCAAACACCGACATATAATAAGAATCCCAAGAATGCAACAAGGAATATCCACGCCATTACACGTAGGCTATTCATATTTTTCACCTCACTTAAAATTAAGAATTAGTTAATACTATTTAGTCGCCGCGCTTGCTGCATCTCTTTCTTTTCTTTTCTTAACATTCTGTGCAGCAAGTTCAGCAAGTCTACGGTCAAGATCATCCTCATCACTTGGATTCTTTCCGAGCCACAGGATGGTGACAACAATACAGATTACCATAGTAAGAGCTGTAATACCGATAAAAAACAACCAAGTAGGCATATTGTGTCTCCTTTCTTTATGATAACGGCTGCTCACCGCTCTACCAAAATATTGGTAAGAGCAGCAATAATTTTAGTTGACATCAAAATCTTCATTGACATGCTGATAAATTCAGAGTTATAATTACTAGCTTTCGATGCCGCATTGAACGTTCAATAATGACTTTATATCATCTCGTTATATATTTGTCAATGGTTTGCCGAGTGGATATTTTACACACAAGTTTGAATTATTATTAAACACTGAATTTTCATTAAAGAATATAAATGTAATAATATGTCAATTAATAGTTGAATTTACCAAAAATTGATTAATATACTGTTTATTTATAGATTTTCTTCAATTTAATGTTAGATAATTTTCAATTTGGCACATAACTTGCAATTATATAATGCTGGAAAGTTATGCGTACCCCCAGAAGGCGTTGTCCTTGGGCACCTGCCCTTGAAAAATAAGGAAAACAAAAAAATAGCGGGTATTTTTTACCCACTCGATAATTTAGAGGTTGCATTCTCTAACCCACACGATAATTTAGAGTGCCCTTTTCTGTATCTATTTTGAGATTTCAGAAAGAAATTCGTCTCATATTTTGTACATTCTTCAAATAATTTACTCTCCGGTATATTTTTGTCAATCTTCAATTCCCAGTTTCGCTGTCTTTTATTTGAAACAGCTTCTCTCCCTGGCACGGTTCTTGCTCTGTATCTTACATATCACTTATCAATAGAAAAGGAGAGCAATTTTGATATTCAACATACAGAAATGTTCCATCCATGACGGCACCGAGCCGCCTGCAGAGGAGCAAATCATTCAGTTGGTGAAACTGGCGGGTCAGATATTAAAACCATCTGGCAAGCAGTGTTTTTATACTAAAAAAAATAAAAAGGAGATATTGTTATGATGTCAGAGAGAATCGCGGCAATGAGCGACAAAGTGCGCAACACCCAACCGACCATCTGCCTGGACCGCGCCAGGTTGATGACCGAATTTTACAGCCAGCCGTCCATGGAAAACTATATTCTTCGGAGGGCACAGGCCTTCCAGTATTTTCTGGAGAACAAGAAGATCTTTATCGACCCAGACGGCGAGCAGCTGGCGGGCCACCTGGGTTCCCGCTGGCAGGCGGTTCCACTCTACCCGGACGTAACCGCCTGGTTATACGACGATTTGGAAACCCTAGACACCAGACCTTCTGATCGTCTGGAGTTCCTGCCCGGTGAAAAAGATGAGCTGAGGAAAATCGCAAAGATCTGGAAAGGCCACGCCTTTGGAGATTTTGCCAGAGCACAGACAGAAGACCTGACGAGAAAGATGATCGACGTGGGTATCTGCACCCACGGCATTTCCAACCAGTCCACCATGAATCATTCGCCTAATTACGAAGACCTGGTGAAGCACGGTTACCGCTACTACATCGACCAGTGCAAGGAAAAACTGGCCGCGCACAATGTAGACGACGTCTACGACATGGAGCAGCGAATCGCATGGCAAGCCATGATCATCACCATGGAGGCGATCATCAGCTTTGCTCACCGCTATGCAGATTTGGCAGAGAACATGGCAGCACAGTGCACCGATGAGACGCGGAAAGCAGAGCTTTTGACCATGGCAGAAAACTGCAGAGTGGTTCCGGAATTCGCGCCAAAGACCTTCCTGCAGGCAAACCAGCTGGTATGGTTCAACCACTTGTCCCAGGTGCTGGAAGTAGCAGGCGGCGACCACACTCTGGGCCGTTACGACCAGTACATGTATCCGTTCTACGAAAAGGAGGCTGCCGAAGGCGCCAGTGAAGAATATTTCAAAGATATCATCTTAGAATTCAAGCTCAAGATCTGCGAGCTTTGGAACATCAGGACAGAAAAGGAGTCCATCGCCGATCCGGGCTGTCCTCTGTGGATGCACATCATGCTGGGAGGCGTCCTGCCAAGCGGCAAGGACGGCTGTAATGAACTGACCCGCGTATTCTTACGCAGCATGAAAGACCTGCAGACCGACGAGCCTTGTATTTCTTTCCGCTGGCATCCGAATATCGACGAGGAGACCTTCCGGCTGGCCATCGACGTAGCGAGAGAAGGCGGCAGCCACCCGGCCTTTTATAACGACACCACGGCAATCACCTACCTTCTGGGCTTAGGCTTCACCTTGAAGGAAGCGCGTAACTGGGGCATCTGTGGCTGCATCGAGCCGCACGTTCTGGGCAAGACAGACTTTCAGAGCAATCCAGGGTATTTCAACCCGATCAAAATCTTCGAAATCGCCCTCCATAACGGCTATGATCCCGTCAGCAAAACGCAGCTTGGACCGGTAACCGGCGATCCTAGAGATTTCACTTGTATAGAAGACGTCATGGATGCCTATGCGGAGCAGCATGATTTCTTCCTGAAAGAATTCGTCACACTGTGCAACCGGACCCTGGCGGCCCACGCTTATGCGCTGCCGACTTTGATCGGCTCCTGTTTCTCCGTAGGCTGCATTGAGAAGGGAAAGCTGTTACAGCAGAAAGGCTCCAATCACCACTATTCGGCCATCGCCATCTCCGGCATCGCTAATATCGTGGATTCCCTGGCTGCCATCGATGAGTGCATCTTCAAGAAGCATTACTTGACTATGGGTGAGCTGATCGACCTGCTGGATACCAACTTTGAGGGTCGCGAAGATCTGCGCCAGCTTTTGATCAACAAAGCGCCGAAATTTGGAAACGACATCGAAGAGGTTGACAAGTATGCCGGCTGGCTCATCGGATTCATCGACGATTCCTTCCAGCAGTATCACGATGCCCACGGCGGACCATATACTACATTGGTCGCCACACAGGCTTACAATATCGAACTGGGCAAGCTGATCGGTGCAACCCCTGACGGCAGACTGGCAGGAACCGCTCTCGCCGACAATGCATCGCCTTCTCTGGGCTGTGATGTCAACGGACCTACTGCAGTAGTGAACTCCTTAGGCGCCTGCGACGAGCTGGTACCGCAAAGCGGCCTGTTATTGAATCAGCGCTTCGATCCAGCCATCGTTGCCGGGGAAAAGGGCATCGACATCATCGAGACCGTATTCCGCGCCCACTTTGCCCAGAACGGCTACCACATCCAAATCAACGTGGTGGACGATGAAACTCTGCGCGCAGCGCAAAAAGATCCGGATAACTACAGACATATCCTGGTTCGCGTAGCGGGGTATTCGGCCTACTTCGTCGATCTCAGCGCAGAAATACAGGACAATATCATCGAGAGGACCATTCAGAGAAGCGTATAAGGCGTTCCCCTTGCGATATCCTAAACCGAAAAAAACATTACAAAGACCCGGTTCAACTGAAAAGGGGCTTTGTCGTCATACATTTGTAAAAATTATGTCTGTCGTTATTTTTCAACAACCATAGCAGTTCCCATACCGCCGCCGATACATAATGTAGCTAAGCCGTATTTTGCGTCTGCTCTCTTCTGCATCTCGTAAATCAATGTGATCAGAATTCTAGCTCCGGAAGCTCCGATTGGGTGTCCAAGCGCGATTGCGCCACCATTTACGTTGAGCTTTTCTGGATCAATACCAAGATCCTTACCTACTGCTACAGACTGTGCTGCGAAAGCTTCGTTTGCTTCGATTAAGTCCATGTCCTCGATCGCAAGACCTGCTTTTTCTAATGCTTTCTTTGAAGAAGGTACTGGTCCGATACCCATGATCTTAGGGTCAACACCGGCAGATGCATATCCCTTGATTGAGCAAAGAGGCTTTAATCCTAATTCGTCAGCCTTTTCTTTGGACATTACGACAAGAGCTGCACCGGAGTCGTTGATACCAGAAGCGTTAGCTGCTGTAACAATTCCGCCGTCTCTCTTGAAAGCAGGTTTCAGTTTTGCAAGCTTTTCGATTGTGGAACCGAACTTAGGGTGTTCGTCTGTATCAAATACGATTGGATCGCCTTTTCTCTGTGGAATTTCAACTGGAACGATTTCATCTTTGAATTTGCCAGCTTTGATAGCTGCTTCAGCCTTCTGCTGTGAAGCAAGTGCAAACTCATCTAATTCTTCTCTGGTCAGTCCCCACTGTTCAACGATATTCTCAGCAGTCATACCCATGTGGTAGTTGTTGAATGCTTCCCAAAGTCCATCGTTAACCATCATGTCAACCATCTGCGTGTTGTTCATTCTAGCGCCCCATCTTGCGGAAGGAACAGCATATCCAGCCATGGACATGTTCTCGGCACCACCAGCAACGACGATATCTGCATCGCCAGCTTTGATGATCTGTGCAGCAAGTTCAACAGCTCTCAGACCGGAACCGCAAACCTTGTTGATTGTCATTGTTGGAACTTCGATAGGAATACCAGCATCCAGAGACATCTGTCTTGAAACGTTCTGGCCTAATCCACCCTGCAGGACGCAGCCCATGATTACTTCGTCAACCATTTCTGGTTTGATTCCAGCTCTTTCTATAGCGGCTTTAATAGAAATTGCTCCTAAAGTTCTTGCTGGAACGGTTTTCAGTGATCCACCAAAGCTTCCGATTGGTGTTCTGGCTGCGCCTACGATTACTACCTCTTTCATTTATATGTACCTCCTTTATTAACAAGCCATTTTTGGCTAATTGACAATAACGATATATTTTGTTAAATTCTTCACATACTCATTCTACTATATCCCATCACAAAAAGCAACCCGAATATTTTTCTTCCATATGATCCGGCTTCAAAGCTTCCTTAGCATGTCTCAAATTTTCCAAACCCATGTCTTCTTCTCGATTGAGATAGACGATTTCTTCCGGCAGATGTTTGCAGAACTCGCTGCACACTGCCTGATATAACCCTCTGAAATCGTCATTGGCCTTCTCGAAGTGTTCTACCGCTGTATCCTGACTCAGCCTTTCGCCGATGCCGAAGGCCTGCAGCTTTCCATCGATCAAAATGGCAGTGGAATACACGTCGTCTCGATCAACGAACTTTATGATCTCGCGGATGGCTTCTTCCTCCATGCGCAGGCTCTCCATCTCGTCCTCGTCATAGTCTCTGCCCTCCCGCATCCGAACGACAAAATCGATAACCTCGTCTGTCATGTCTCTGGTGAGACGTTTGGTCTCGTACTGGTAGTTCTTCAAAAAATAGTTCAGATGATTTTTCTTCTTATGAAGCGCTCTGCCGCTGAGGGTGATCATCTTGTCCTTGAGATAGACGTATTCATCAGAATCCCGGTCGTGCTCAAATTTCATCTCGCCTGGAAAAGCGCTTTCCAAGAATTGTACCATATGTCCGGGTACTAATTCAATAAGAAATTTGATTTTTCTGTCATCAAATCTGCGTTTCGCTTCTAAAATGGTTTCTCTCAGTTTTTCCGGCTCGTAAACGCCGTTCTTTGTCAGCGGCATGGAGATGATGGCGTTGGGGTCGCCGATCATACAGTCAGCACCGGCCATGCACAGGTAGTCGCCTATGACTTCCCAGCACAGGCAGTGGGTATTCCTCCAGATATAGTTGGCCAGGAACGTGTATCCCGCCCCGCGATAATCAAAGCCGTGAAAATATTCTTTCAACACTTCTGCGTCTTTTTCTGTCAATTCTTCAAAACAATGTTTGAAAATATTCATATATTAAAGCCCCATTTCTTTACTGTTTCTAAGTTCTCGTAATCCGTAAAATCAAATTGAAGCGGCGTAATCGTCGCATAGTTCTGTGCAACGGCAGCCACATCGGTTTCTTCGGTGTTATCCTCGTCTACAGCAGGCTGACCCGACAATTTATATTGATTATCTTCAATCTGATGAAATTTGTCATCGTAATATCGCTGGCCCAGGCGCACAAATTTGACACCTTTGATTTCTTCTCGCGGAAGATTTGGCACATTGATACTGATTACAGTATGGGGTTCCATTTTTCCATAGACCTTTTCTATCATATCCACAGCCAGTTGTCCGGCTACGTCAAAGTGTGACGCTTCATGGTCGTCTGCCGAAACCGCTACGGCGTGATATCCGCTGAGTGCCGCTTCTGCCGCTGCGCCTACCGTTCCGGAATACAGCGTATCCCTTCCCAGGTTGCTGCCCATGTTGATACCGGAGTAGACCATGTCGATTTTGATGCCGGCTTCCTCGAAAAACTGCAGTCCTATCTTGGTGCAGTCTGCCGGCGATCCGCTTGTCTGATACGCCTCTTTTGCACAGGGAAAATCCACCGGCTCTATTGTCACCGGCTGCCCCAGCGTTACGGAGTGGCTTTTGGCGCTCCTCTGTCCGTCAGGTGCACAGACATAAACATCCGCTGCCGCAGACAGGGCACGGACCAGTGCCTGCTTTGATGCCGTCATCATTGACTACTAAAATATTCATTCTAATCTCATAACCTTTCCGATGGAATCATAGATCACCAGGCTGGCCCTGCTGTCATAAGGCGTCTCTGTCTTATTGATCAGTACCAGATTCTTGCCTTGGAAGTAATTGATCAGGCCCGCCGCCGGATAAACTACCAGGGAAGTGCCGCCGATGATCATGGTATCTGCTTTTGAAATAGCCTCTACCGCTCCTTGGATGCAATCTTCGTTCAGCATCTCCTCGTAGAGGACTACGTCTGGCTTGATGGTACCGCCGCAGTCGCAGTGAGGAATACCGTTTTTACAGTGGGACTCGTCCATGATGTATTCTGCGTCATAGAATTTGCCGCACCGCTCGCAGTAGTTGCGAAGCACGCTGCCGTGAAGCTCGTACACCTTTTTGCTGCCGGCTTTCTGGTGAAGCCCATCGATATTCTGTGTGATCACTGCCTTCAACTTACCCATTTCCTCCAGCTTGGCCAACGCTTTGTGCGCGTCGTTGGGCTGTGCGTCAGGGTAGATGAGGTTCTCCTTATAATATTTGAAAAAAAGCTCCGTGTTATTCTTATAAAATGTGTGTGACAGCATGGTTTCCGGTGAATGTCCATATTTCTGCTGCGCGTGGTATAAACCGCTCTCAGAGCGGAAATCAGGTATATTGCTCTCTGTAGATACACCAGCACCGCCAAAGAAAACGATATTTTCGCTTTCGTCGATTACTTTTTTTAATCTTTCATCCATCTTGTCATTTACCTCCTTTTCAGGGTATGATATTATAGTATATCATAAATCGAGGGGGATTGTGTAGATGAATAAGAGAAAAATTGCATTAGTTTTGAGCGGCGGCGGCTCCCGCGGCGCGTATCAGTGCGGTGTATGGCAGGCTTTGGAAGAACTTGGAATCAAGATTGACATCGTCGTCGGTGTTTCCGTCGGCGCCATCAACGGCGCCATGGTGGTTCAGGGCGATGTGGTGAAAACAGCGAATCTCTGGCGGGAAATGGCAACAGACATGATCTTTGACGTCGACGCAGACGCTCAGATCCAGGACTTTGCCAAAGAGTTTGTCGTCAAAGGCGGCGCCGGCTCCACCGGGATGCAGAATATGATGAGAGAATATATCGACGAGGACGCCATCCGAAATTCTCCTATTGATTACGGCCTGCTGACAGTAGAATTCCCTGCCATGAAGCCTTACTATGTCTGGAAAGAGGATATTCCCAAAGGCAAGCTTTACGATTACATCACTGCCAGCGCATCGGCCTTTCCGGCAGTGCAGACCCACGAAATCGACGGGAAAGACTTTATTGACGGCGGCTATGAAGATAATCTGCCCGTACCCATGGCTTTAGAAAAAGGCGCTACAGAAGTCATCGCCGTCTACCTGGATGCCATCGGACGTTTCAGACCGGAGGAACTGGAAGAAGTTCCAAACCTGACTTTCATCAAAAGCAAATGGGATTTAGGCGATTTTCTCGTCTTTGACCATGCCAATACGAAAAGAATCCTCCGCATCGGCTATCTGGATGCCATGAAGACCTTCGAAATTTATGATGGCGGCTATTATACCTTCGCTAAAAACGAGTTTGATAAGCGCACGCTAAAGCAAGCCGATGAGGCAGCCAAAATATTCGAATTGGATCCGCTGATTTTGTATCGAAAGGATTGTTTTCTTGAGGCGTTAGAGCAGGCAGTGATCTCCGCAGGTGACGACATGGATCTGGACATCGACATGTCTCTCTCCTCGCTGAAATCTCTCGCCTCTTTAGGCAAAATCAAAGATATCCTCAAGATCGCCAACCGCAAAACAGTCACGTTGTTCATCGCAGATAGTCTGCGCGCCAAGGGCGATGACAGCATCTTTCTCACGAAATATGCCCGCCGCATCCTAAAAGATGAGGTTAACGCCGCCAGGTTTTTGGTAAACAACGGACTGGTGTAGCCACGCCGAAGCGAACCCGGGCGCGTCCTGTCTCAGGATGCGTCCACCACGATCTCTACCTGCTTGCCGCAAAAGGCCGTGCCGTACCTGACAATTTGATTAACGCCCTGATGCTGCAGCTCTGTCTCATAGCTGCAGTTTTTGATTTGGTCGACGGCTTCTGCTGCCAGCCTTTGGAGCTGCTCCGTGCTGCTCCCCTTAGGCGCCGTTTTCAGTTCCATGAGAATGCCCGGCATCCCCTCTTTCCGCGGCATCAATTGGATATCATAACGTCCCATGCCGGATTCCCGGTTAGAGCTGATCACATAATATCCTGCCAGCACGGCAAACAACCCCAGGAGCAGCCCGTGATAAAAACTCTCGGCTGCCGTATCGTAAAAACTCACCGTTCTCATTAAAAACTTTTGCAATTCCTCCTGAAGCAATCTGCTATCTCCCATATACAGGGCTTCCTGTATGGCAGAAACTGTACCGTATGACACGATTTCCTCCATCTCCGCGAGGATCTCTTTGCTGTATGCCAGTTTGATTTCTTTGTTAGGCAGGGCGACATGATATATATATGATTCATCAAACTGCCGCTCCCTTTTTACGATTTTTAGGTATCCAGTCAGCAGCAAGAAGCTGTAGACCGATGCCGGATTCTTTCTGATCTGCGGGTAAATGATGCTGATGTCCACCGGTGTCAGAACCGTTTTGCCCAGCATCAGATCTGACAGTTTGGCGCGGATTTCCGGTGTAGCAGCCTGCAAAATTTCTCTAATGATATCGTTGCTGCTGGTAGACAGCCAGAATGCCTGCGGCTCACATTTTCGATTGAAGTAATTGATCACGGACCACGGGTTGAAGATATCGCTGTTTCCAAAGCGATAGCCATCATACCAATCGCAGATTTCTTCATATTTTTCCGGCACGCCGTAATACCTGCACATCTCCCTGACTTCTTCCGGTGTGAAGCCGAAATACTCCCCATATCGTTCCTCAAGGATGGAATTCACATTCAGATTGTTGAGACCGCTGAAGATGCTCTCCTTTGCCACGCGCAATATGCCGGTCAGGAAGCCGTAGGAGAGATGCGTGTTGTCCTTGAGACCATCCGAAAAGAAGTTTCGCATGAAGGTCATCACCTGATCGTAATATCCCCTCACATGGCCCTGCTGAATCGGCGTATCGTACTCGTCGATGATCAGAATCGGCGGAACGCCGTAGTGATCGTCCAGCATCTTGGATAACTTAGAAAGTGCCCTGGTTAATTCCGCACTGCCTGCTTCCAGGGCAAGAACCTTCCGGAAATAAGACTTCTCAAAGTCGCTGCAGCGGTCGCTCTCGAGAAGCTCCATATGCCGGCCGAACTCTTCTTGAAAAAGCAGTCCGATGATCTGGAGGCATTCTTCCCAGGTTGCGAACTTGATGTCTTTGAAAGTGAAAAAGATAACCGGATATTTCCCCTGATGCTGTCTGTATCTCTCTCCGCACCGCCAGATTGCCTTGTCCCTGAAATAAACGGAAGTATCTTCCTCTGTATTTTCGAAAAATACGCGGAGCATGTCCATATTCAGCGTTTTGCCAAAACGGCGCGGACGTGTAAACAGCGATATCGCCGGTTGTTCATCAAGCAGATCCCTGATCATCAGTGTCTTGTCGACGTAATAGTAGCTCGTCGAAGCTCTGCAATAATCGGATACGCCGATAGGCAGCGGTCGCTTGGCCCTGTACGCCAGCGTAGGCTCCTTGACATAGAGTGCATCTTTGATGCGCAGGTCCGACGGCTTTGGCGTGTTCGCAGGCAGCAGCCATCTCCTGCCTTCTTTGTGTGCGTCCGGAATGCGTCCTTCCGCACAGAGCTTGGACACTCGGCGGTCAGAAATTCCCCAGCGCCATGCCGCCTCCTGGCAGCTCATCATCTTCTTCATGAAGCACCTCCCGTTTTTCTCTCTATTATACCCTTTATTCGGAACAAATGCAACATTATTCCGAACAAAACCAGGTATTGTTCCGAATAATATGAACGCGTTACAAACCCCACTGCACGCAAAAACTGCCAATAGTCCTATGCGAGTATTGGCAGTTTTGATTTTGCAAGTATTTAAAGCTTCTATTCCGTTATTTCGCTGTCCGGATGTCTCCCTTTGTCCACACGGTTCATGATGTAAAGGAATACTACCATGCAGACGATGCTTACCGCCAGGGATATAAAACCGTTCATGGTGATCGCCGCTGTGACAAATCCTGCGATGGAAGCCAGGGCCGCAAGCATCGCATAAGGCAGCTGGGTTCTCACGTGAGCCAGATGATCACAGGATGCGCCAAGAGACGCCAAAATCGTCGAATCGCTGATCGGTGAGCAATGGTCTCCAAACAGGCTGCCCGCTAAGCTGGCTCCGATAGCCGGATAGATGGATACATCATTTGCCAGTGCCAAAGGAATGGCAATCGGCAGAAAAATGGCGAAAGAACCCCAGCTCGATCCCGTTGCAAAGGATGTGATGCATGCCGTTATAAACAAGGAGATGAACATGATTCCCGGTGTCATAAAGCCTCGTGTCGCCTCTACGATATAGTCCGCCGCACCCACGTCAGAGGTGACGCCGCCGATACACCATGCGAAGATCAAAATCAAGATCGCCTCGATCATCTGCTGGAATCCATCAATGAATACCTGATACCCCTCCTTAAAGGTGAGGACTTTGTTTTTCATGGCGATCAATACACCTACCAAAGCGGCTGAGAAAAATGCCACAGTCAGGCACAGCATGGTATCGCTGTTAGTGATGGTGTTCATAAAGCCCTCGCCCTTTGGACCTGTGTAATACATGGTGGCAAAGAGGACGCCGATCAGAACGATCAGCGGCACAATCAAGCCCCAAGCTGTAGGATGCGCGCCTTCTTTCAGTTGAAATGCTCCTGTTTTTTTAATATGGGCATCGTCTGCAATCAGTTTTCCCAGCTTGCGTGCTCTGATTTCCGCCCTTCTCATCGGCCCGAAATCCCAGCCGGTTACCGCAACAACGAGAACCATCAAAATAATGGTAATGGTATACAGATTAAAAGGAACGGATTTGACAAACACGTCAACCAGGTTTGTACCTACAGGCAGACTTTCTTTGTAAATCCCCATAACCAGTGCGCCCCAGCCCGTAATCGGCAGGAGCAGCGGCACAGAGGATGCCGTGGAGTCGCAGATGTAAGCCAGCTTCTCCCTGGAGATTTTCAGCCTGTCTGTAACAGCCCGCAGAATCGGTCCTACGATAACGGAGTTGGATGAGTCGCTGAAGAAAATCATCAGTCCTCCCATCCAGCCTGCGATCTGTCCCTGTTTTCTCGTCGTGATCTTGTCTTTGACTGCTTGTCCAAAAGCCCAGGCGCCGCCGCCCCGCTCCAGCATGACAGAAAAACAGCCCACAAACAACGTCATGGCGATGACTCCGGCATTCCACGGGTCAGCAATTTTGGGAATCATATAATTGCCAAAGATATCTACAAATCCCACAATGGGATTACCCGCGATCATAGTCGCTCCGACAAATACCGCCGCAATCAGTGATAACAAAACGTTCTTTGTAATAAATGCAAGTACAATTGCAAGCAATGGCGGCAATATTGACAAAATACCAAAATCCATAGTTTCCACCTCATCCTCTCTTCAGGAATGCGGTGCAGCAGTGAATAGCACCGAACCCTTTCATCACTTCATCGAATTCTACCGGGATGACCTCTATCCCATTTTTCTCCAGCAGCTCCTGGCTGCGCGGATTCCCTGCCGGCATGACGATCTTGCCCGGCGCGAGGGCCACGAAGTTGATGGCAAAGGACTGCTTCGCCTCCATCTGCGACGGGCACTCCAGCAGCTTGATTCCCTTTTTCTTCAGGGCGTCACAGACGTCATAAGGCACCTGTGATGCGTGAATCATGGCTACATCATGGCTGGCAAAGTTGAGGTTGCCGTCGATGTGGGCGTGGCCATAAGGCACCTGCATGTGCAGGATTTCTGTAACACCCATGCGGCGGAGTTCGTATTCAACCATCTCATATCCGCTGCGGTTGGTTCTGACCCCCGAAGCCAGAATTGCGGTTCTGCGGTCTACCCACATGACCATGGCGCCCTCAAAGGTGGCATCACCGCAGATGGTGCGGATGATGGGAACCCCCAAGTCAGCCAGCGCTTTTGCCGCATAACGTTCCTCTCCGCGGCGCGCCTCCATAGCCGGTCTGGTCACGATGGCTCCCTCCGGCGTCATCAGAACCAGGTCTCTGCAGAATAGGGCGTTGGGCTTGTCCTCCCGCTGTTCCTCTATGTAGTGGACCCTGACGCCGTGAGCACGGTAGATGTCCGCCAAGGCATCGTGCTGTGCCCGAAACCGCACGGGATCAATGGCTTCCTTGAATCTGGCGGCCTGCCAGTCAAAATTTTCAATTTCCTTTCCCGGCCTGCGCATCAAAACCGCCTCCAGCGGGTCAACTTCAGAGCATACACCCCAGTCTCCCCATAGATCCTTCATATCGTCGATGATGGATGATTCCTTAGGGAACCATTTTTCGCCCGGAATCGCATCAATATCTCTTCTTTTTTCCATCCTTCTAACCTCTCTTCAAAAATGCAGTGATACAGTGCAGCGCGCCCCTGCCTTTCATGATTTCCGAAACATCTGCCGTCAGCACTTTAATGTCGTTTTCTTCAAGGAGTGCCTGACAGCGGGGATTTCCCTCCGGCATCAAAACCAGCCCCGGCTCCAGCGCCACGAAGTTACAGCCGAAGGTTTCTCTCACCTCCGTCGTAGACGGCGCCTCCAGAATCTTGTAGCCTTTCCTCTTCAGCACGTCCAGCACGTCGTAAGGCACCTGGGAAGCGTGGACCATGACCACGTCATTGCTGGCAGCATTCATCAGGCCGTCGATGTGAATGTTGCTGTAGGGCTGCTGCATGTGAATGACTTCTGTAACGCCCATGCGGCGCAGCTCGGTCTCCACCTGTTCATAACCACTGCGGTTGCATCGGCTGCCTGTTGAGAGGACTACCGTTTTCCGGTCTACCCACATGGCGTTGGCGCCTTCGAACATGCCGTCGCCGTTGATGGTTCTTACGATAGGCACCCCCAGGTCTGCCAGCGCCTTAGCGATATACCGTTCTTCGCCTCTTCTTGCCGCCATGCCCGGTCTGGTGATGATGGCGCCCTCCGGGGTCATGAACATCAGGTCCCGACAGAATACAGCGTTGGGCCTGTCCTCCCGCTGTTCCTCCACATAGTATACCTTTACCCCGTGCTCCCTGTAGATCTGTGCCACGGCATCGTGTTGTCTGCGCATCAGTTCCACATCTACGGGTACATCAGCAAAGCGGTATTCCTCAGCGTCAAAGTGTTCTACCTCCTTACCCGGCCGTCTCAGCAAAACTGCTTTCAAGGTATCCACCTCAGATGAGACGCCCCAGTCTCCCCAATATTGATTCATGTCCTCTTCAAAAGTGGTTTCCTTGGGAAACCATCGTTCTCCCGGAATCGCGTCGATGTCCAGCTTCTTTTTCTCTTCATTCATTTCTATCGCCTCCAAACTTTTACTCTGCCATTATAAAGAGCAAAAGCCGTGCCAAAAAGAAAAACCGCTTTTTCAGCGGTTTCGGGCTTTCCATATGAAGGATGTCAAAAAAATCGTACTACTTCGTCATAAAATTTTGACATTTTTAATCCAAGTTATATTTGTTCATCTTGTAGCTCAGGGTCTGCTTGGAGATTTTCAGCCTCCTGGCGGCAGCAGATAAGCTGCGGCTTTCGCTCAGGGCACGGGCGATCAATTCCTTTTCAAAGTCTTCCATGGTTTTGTTCAGCGAAAAGTCAGGATCGTCCAGATCGATGACGCTGTCAGTCTGTGGGCTGTACTGGCTTCGCTCGATGGCATTGAGCAGGTACTCCGGCAGATCCTTTTTCTGGATGAAGCCAGAGGTGGTCACGTTAAAAGCCCCTTCGATGACGTTTTTCAACTCTCTGACGTTGCCTGGCCAATCATAGCTGCGGAAGATGTCTTCCACCGTCTCATCGATGCCGATAATGCTGCGGTGCATTTTTTTGTTGTATTCACTGATGAAATGGTTGACGAGAAAAAACAGATCGTTAATCCGTTCTTTCAGCAGCGGCAGGGTCAGTTGTACCACGCTGAGACGGTAGAACAAGTCTTCTCTCAGCTTGCCCGCTTCCATGCAGTCGATGGGATTCTCGTTGATGGCAGAGACGATTTTCACGTCGATGGGAATCGGCGCCACACCGCCGATCCTGGTGATCTTCTTTTCTTCGATGGCCTTGAGGATCTTTGCCTGCACGCTGATCTCCATAGAATTGATTTCGTCCAGGAAAATGGTGCCGCCGTTTGCAATCTCAAAGATTCCCGGCCTGTTCTCCGCACCGGTATAGCTGCCTTTGACCGTGCCAAAGAGAATGCTTTCCAGCAGGTTGGCGGGGATGGCCGCACAATTCTGCGAGACGAAGTGCCTTTTCCTGCGGCAGCTGCTGGTATGAATGGACTGGGCCACCAGCTCTTTGCCTGTTCCCGTAGCACCCACGATCAGTACCGAAGAATCTGTATCGGCAATCATGTTGATCCGCTCTTTGATCAGCTCCATCTGCTGCGAGGAAGTGATGATATCATCCACCGTATAGAGGGCTTTTTCTTCTGACTTGCTCTTCAACTCCAAGGTGATATCCTGGCGCTCGTAATCTGAGTCGATATACCGGGACACGTCCACTGCACCGATGATCTTGTCGCCATCTTTGATGGGCATGGTGGTATTGATGGCGTTGATACTCTGGCCGTTGTAAGTGAACAAAGCCTGATACTCATTGGAGATTGGCTTGCCCGTTTTCAGCACCCGGAGCAGGCTGCTGGTCTCCTCCGTAAGGTTCGGATAGATCTCCAGCACATGTCTGCCGATTAAATCCTTCTCCTTCAGGTTATTGACGTCCGGCCTGTAGGTAACAAAATACTCGATGATCCCCTTGGCATCTACGACCAGAATTCCATCGATATAATTATATAAATTCAAAATCTGTTCTACATATCTTCTAAGCATGGCGACTCCTATCTATTGCTTATTATAGCTTTCAGGTTTCCCCAGGTCAAACAAAATTGCCGCCTTTTTTCATTCTGACCTGACAAAAACGGAAGGTTCGCGTTTTTCCGTTCTTTTTCTGCTATTCTATTTGTAAAGTAGTATACCCCCTGTACATTTTCGGGAGGTTTGAACAAACAGAAAGAAATGAGGTGTTAATTTTGAGAAAGAAACATACAGAGAAAGGCCTATGGTACACCCTGCTCCTTGCAGCCATGGTGCTGACAGCCCTTTTTGTCACCATGACCATGGCAGGATGCAAGGGGCATGAACCTTTTGGCCGCAGTGGTCGAAGCGATCATAATCATTCTTATGAAAAAACAAGCTTTGATGACTCTCATCATTGGCTTGAATGTACAAGCTGTGCAGATACTCTGACCAAGTACAAACATTATTACGATGATGAAAATGATGTCAGCTGCAACGCCTGCGGCTATATCCGCAAACTTCCTGACGATCCGAATCATCCCACGTCTGGTCAGAAGAATGGACCTGGGATGGTGGAGAGCACTGGCATGTGTGTACCATCTCTCGCTGTACCGCTGAAAGCGGCCATAGCACGCATAACTACGGAGGCCGGCCGGTCTTTGACAAGGATGCGCACTGGTATGCCTGCATGACTTGCGGCAAGATGGGTGACAGCCTTGCTTACCATTCCTACAGCAGCAATACCGACGCCACCTGCAACGGCTGCGACTACGTGCGGGAACTGCCCGGGAAAAAGCATACCCATCAGTGGCAGGATGCCTGGA
>URXI01000024.1 GCA_900551775.1 uncultured Eubacterium sp.
TTGTGCCATGAGAAAATAACAAATACCAGAAAAGATTATCTGCACAAGATGTCACATGAGATTATCAGCGAAAACCAAGTGATAGTTTCGGAAAATCTGCAGATAAAAAATATGGTAAAGAATCATCATCTGGCAAAGTCCATAAGTGATGTATCATGGTACGAACTGACAAGGCAGTTAGAATATAAAGCGAAGTGGAATGGCAGGGAGTATATCAGGATAGATACATTCTATGCCAGCAGCCAGCAATGTTCGGCTTGCGGATACCAAAATACAGAGATGAAAGATTTGTCAATAAGAGAATGGTTGTGTCCTGTTTGCGGTGCAAAGCATGATAGAGACATCAATGCGGCAAAGAATATACTGGCAGAGGGATTAAGACATATAGCATAAGAAAATAGATAGGGCAGGGACTGCCCGAATTAACGCCTGTGGAGATAGTAGGTTGCGAGGTCTGCGAAGCAGGAAGCCCATTGGGTTTAGACAATGGGTAGTTCACTTCATCCATCCTTTTGCCGATGGGAATGGACGGACAGGCAGACTCTGGCATTCATTACTGTTACAAAGATGGCAGCCTTTTTTCGCCTGGCTTCCAGTAGAAACGATGATTCATGAACACCAGGAAGCATATTATGAAGCCATCAATGCGTCCAACACAGCCGGAGAGTGTACCATATTTGTAGAGTTCATGCTTGGGATGATCAAGTCTACATTAGAAGAAATCGTAAGCAGCCAAAGTTAGAAAGGATCAGAATGCGTATATTAGGAATTGACCCGGGATACGCCATTTTAGGATGGGGTGTTCTGGATATGAAGGGGAACCATTTTTCTGTAGTCGACTACGGCGCTGTGACCACCGATGCCAAGATGGAGATGCCGGTAAGACTGCAGCATTTATATACACAGCTCACGGCCATCATAGAACAGTATCAGCCAGAAGAGGCTGCCATAGAAGAGCTATTCTTTAACAACAATGCCAAGACGGCCATCATGGTCGGACAAGCCAGAGGCGTTGCTGTTTTAGCGTGCGTCAACGGCGGACTTGAGATCAGCGAATACACGCCCTTGCAGATCAAGCAGGCGCTGGTGGGCTACGGACGGGCGGACAAGAAGCAGGTGCAGGCCATGGTCAAAGCCGTGCTCAACCTGAGCGAAGTGCCAAAGCCGGACGATACGGCGGATGCAGTGGCGGCAGCCATCTGTCACGGCCATTCCGCGGGCAATCGAGTAAGAAAGTTATTGAAAGTCAAGTAAAGATTAAGAGGAAACATATGATTAGATTTATCAAAGGCATTTTTCATCCGGGACTTTCCGGTTCTGTGATCATAGAGACAGCATCAGGATTGGGATTCGAAGTGAACATCCCTGCCAATTCCAGTCTTTACAAGAATCTGGAAGGTGAAGAGGTGAAGGTGTACACCTCCATGATTGTGCGGGAAGACGATGTCAGCCTCTACGGATTTTCCGACAAAGAAAACCTGGAGCTTTTCGAACTTCTCATCACGGTCAACGGCATCGGCGCGAAGGCCGGCATGTCCATCATGAGCGCATTGCCGCCATCAGAATTGAAACGGGCCATCGCCATGGGAGATGTCAAAGCCATCTCTGCCGCCAACGGCGTAGGCAAGAAGACCGCAGAACGAGTCATTTTGGAGCTGAAGGACAAAGTGGGAAGCTTTGATGACGACATCCTAGCTGAAAGCGATGTCTTTGTTCCTGCCAGCGATGAACGAAGCGAAGCCGTCGCAGCGCTGATCGCATTGGGATACACCAAGAACGAGGCGGCAGGCGCCGTGGGCAAGGTCAAGAATGACGACCTCACCTGTGAAGAATACATCAAAAACGCACTGAAAAACTTATTTTAGAGGATAGATTATGAACGAAGAGAGAATCACACAGTCCAGCGCCGCGCCGATGGAGGAGAAACAAGAAACCACCCTGCGGCCGCAGCATTTGGAGGACTTTATCGGACAGAAGACGGCCAAAGAGAATCTGAAGATCTTTATCGAGGCGGCGAAGCTTCGAGGAGAACCGCTCGACCACGTGCTCTTTTACGGGCCGCCGGGGCTGGGCAAGACCACCCTGGCAGGCATCATTGCCAACGAGCTGGGGGTCGATATCAAAATCACCTCTGGCCCTGCTATTGAGAGAGCTGGGGATCTGGCCGCCATCCTGACCAACCTCAACGAGAACGACGTGCTCTTTATCGACGAGATCCACAGGCTCAACCGTTCCGTCGAAGAGGTGCTTTATTCTGCCATGGAGGATTTTGCCCTGGACATCATCATCGGCAAAGGGCCTTCGGCCAGATCTATACGTCTCGACATCGCCAAGTTTACGTTGATCGGAGCCACCACCAGAGCGGGCAGTCTCTCTGCGCCGCTGCGGGACCGTTTTGGCGTCATCAGCAAATTCGAGTTATATGACAACGAGGAACTGGCTGAGATCATCAGACGGTCTGCAGGACTCCTCAACATAGAGACGGACGCGGACTCCCTTTATGAGATGGCAAAATGCTCTCGCGGAACGCCTCGTGTAGCCAACAGGCTGCTGAAGCGGATCAGAGACTTTTCACAGGTTCGCGGAAGCGGTGTTATAGACGCGGAAATCACGAAAAAGGGACTGGCTGCTCTGGGCGTAGATGAGCTGGGCTTGGAACGGCTCGACAGAGAGATTTTGACCACGATTATTGAACGCTTCAATGGCGGTCCTGTGGGAATCGACACGATTGCGGCATCGATTGGGGAAGAACGGGTCACCATCGAGGATGCTTACGAGCCTTACTTGATTCAGTCCGGGCTCTTGTACCGCACCCAAAAGGGAAGGATGGTATCCCAGCTGGGTTATAGACACATGGGCCTTGACTTTCCTGGAACAGAAGACGAAGCAGATCCAGAAGAAGACGCTGTCCAAGAAAAATTATTTTGATAGTAGAACGGAGCATATAGAATGAAGATAGATGAATTTGATTACGAACTGCCCAAGGAGCTGATTGCACAGAAACCGTCAGAAAAGCGGGACGTCTGCCGTATGATGGTTCTGGACAGGCAGAGGGGCACCATTACCCATAAACATTTTTTTGATGTGATAGATTATTTGAATCCGGGAGATTGCTTAGTTTTGAACAATTCCAAGGTACTGCCGGCAAGGCTCTTTGGAGAAAAAGAAGGCACAGGAGCAAAAATAGAGTTTTTGCTGATCAAGAGACTTGCGGGCGACAGGTGGGAAACCATGGTAAAACCTGGAAAGCGCCTAAAACCGGGGGATTCTGTCGTTTTTGGTGAAAATTTTCGGGCAGATATTCTGGATTACGGCCCGGATGGCACCAGGATTGCTGAGTTCCACTACGAAGGCATCTTCATGGAGCGTCTGGAAGAACTGGGCAAAATGCCTCTGCCGCCATATATCGAGCGGGAGAGCACGTTAGAAGATAAGGATATGTACCAGACGGTCTACTGCAAAGAGGAAGGCTCTGTGGCGGCGCCGACGGCGGGGCTGCATTTTACGGAAGAACTGTTGCAAAAGGCCCAGGATAAGGGGGTCAAACTTGCCTATGTGACGCTCCATGTTGGAATCGGGACTTTCCGTCCGGTCAAATGTGAGAACGTAGAAGACCATCACATGCACTTTGAGGAATATTTTGTTGATGAGGAAACGGCAAAGACCATCAACGAGACGATCCTTGCGGGGGGCAGAATCATCTCTGTGGGGACAACGTCGACCAGAACTTTGGAGAGTGCGGCCTATCACGACGAGACCTCCGGTAAGAATCTGATCCGGGCAGGAGAGGGAAGCACGGGCATCTTCATTTACCCGGGATATGAATACAAGGTGGTGGATGCCCTGATCACCAACTTCCATCTGCCCAAGTCCACATTACTGATGTTGATTTCAGCTCTTTACGATAGAGAAAAAATCCTGGAAGCCTATCAAGCTGCCGTGGAAGAGAAGTATCGGTTTTTCAGCTATGGGGATGCCATGCTGATTCAGTAAGTGAAAATTTGAGCGGAGAAGGAACCTGTTGCGAAATAGGTGTTTAAAGTTGGACTTATAGATTGAAAAGACAATTGTAAAGAAATGCATGATAACTGTTGCTGATGGAAAACAGTATAGTAAACTTCAGAAGTATGAGAAATAATACAATGGTGAAGATTAGATTGACGTGGTGGCGATTTGTACGCCATTATTGAGCTTGAAATAAATAGGAAGGTGACAATATGACCAGAGAGGAAATTCTTGCAGGTGAATCCAAGAATATGGAATTTAAGGTAAGCCGTCCAGAGAAAAGTATAAAATATATGAAGTCCGTTGTAGCTTTTGCCAATGGAAAAGGTGGGCGCATTATCTTTGGAATTGATGATGAAACAAGAGAAATTGTTGGTATTCCGAAAGAAAATGTTTTTCGTGAGATGGACGCAATCACTAATGCAATTTCTGATAGCTGTGAGCCAGTGATTGTTCCTGACATTTACCTGCAGACGATTGATGATAAAAATATTATCATTGTGGAAATAAGTTCTGGAAAGCAAAAGCCGTACTACATTAAGCCGGATGGTATTACAGAGGGCGTTTATGTGCGCGTGTCAGGGACTTCCAGAAAGGCTGACCGGTCTATGACGCAGGAACTGTATTACGAATCCGAGGGACGTTCCTATGATACTGTGATTCGTAGAGATGTGCCGATATCGGATGAGGAAATTGAAAAACTTTGCATAGAGATGAAGCAGGTGGCACTTTCAAAATGTAAAGATAATATGCAGCGGGTAAATGTAAAGGATGTGACAAAAAATATTTTGCTGAGTTGGGGCGTTCTTGCGGAGGATGAAGATGGAAGTATTCATCCAACTAATGCGTACATTTTTTTGACGGGGCAGGATGCGTTCCTGTCCAAAATCCAGTGCGGTATGTTCAAAGGAATGACTCGTGCAGTTTTCGTGGATAAGCGAGAATATGGAGGACCGCTGTGGCAGCAGGCTGAGGAAGCATTTCAATTTGTGCTTCGGAACATTCGCCTTGGAGCCAGAATTGAGGGACTGTATCGTCAGGATATTTATGAGCTCCCGCCAGACAGTATTCGAGAGCTTATCATCAACGCCATAATGAATTGTAGTTTTCTGCAGTCGTCACATATCCAGGTGGCTATTTTTGATGATAGATTGGAAATTACCTCGCCAGGCGGACTGATGCCTGGAGTTACCATTGACCGGATGAAGGAAGGCTATTCTCAAATTAGAAATCGTGCACTGGCCCATGCATTTTCCTATATGAATTTGATTGAAGGCTGGGGAACGGGAATTCCGAGACTCCTTCGCGAGATGAAAGAGTATGGACTTGCCGAGCCTGAATTTGTGGATATGGAAATTGCACTGCGGATTAACCTGTATAGGGCAAAGACTGGCACTAAAATTAGCGGAGAAACTGACACTAATACAGAAAATGGCGAAGAAACTAACGTGGTAACTGGCGAAGAAAAAAATACAAGAAGCAGAATATTGACAGAAATAAAACGTAATCCGTTTATTACGCAAAAGCAGTTGGCTGAAAAAGTTGGATTATCATATAGTGGTATTCGATATGCTATGAGGCAATTACAGGATGAGGGGATTCTGAAAAGGAGTGGCTCAACCAAGAAAGGCCAGTGGATCATTCAAAAAAGCTGAATACGGAACAAACCTTCGTGTTTACAACCTTGATACACACACCTTGGACATCGCCTGTTGTTATATAGGTAAATTTATGCGGTTAGAAGCGATAAGGCAAGGCGATCTCATCGTCCTTACGAATATCAAGGACGAGAGAAGAAAATAGGTCTTTGCTAAAATCGAAGACGACAATTTTCATTGGCAGGACGCACCCTAAAAGATGACGGTGAATGGATGGTTCGTTTTGATTTGTACAGAAACTTGCTGATTTCTTTGCAGCGAATTACCCTGACTTAAAAGGGTTCAATCGCCGTGGACTTTACAGAATGAAGCAGTTTTATGAGTTTTACAAGGACAATGAAAAAGTGTCACCACTGGTGACACAATTGAATTGGACGAACCATCTCAAAATTATGTCTGCGTGTAAGACTATGGAAGAACGCATATTCTATATGAATATGTGCATTAAAGAGCGTCTCTCTAAAAGAGAATTAGAGAGACAGATTGACTGCGGGTATTACGAAAGATATATGTTGTCACAGAAACCACTGACACCTGCCATTGAAGAATCAAAAAAAGCAACAGGAAATGTTTTTCTTGATCATTATGTACTTGATTTTCTTGATGTGCCAGATACTGTTTCTGAGCGTGATTTGCAGAAGTCTATTATACGAAATCTGAAAGATTTTATTCTTGAAATTGGCAAGGACTTCACTTTCATCGGAGAAGAATACCGTGTGCAGGTCGGAAATCACGACTACTATATTGATTTGCTGTTTTACCACAGAGGACTTTCATGCCTTGTAGCATTTGAACTGAAAATCGGGGAATTTAAGCCGGAATATGTTGGTAAGATCAATCTATACCTTTTGATAAGAAGCTGCTGCAGAAAAAGTTAAAGGAATATATCGAATTAGCAGGAACGGTCTCTGACGAGGAGTAAAAACGGATATTTGAATGGAGGGAATAGAGTAATATGTGTATAGAATGTTATGCTGATAAAAATAGAATAACTCCATTATTAAATCCGATGGATTGTTTAGAAAATCATACCCAGTATATATGCGGAACTTGCGGACGGTGTATTTGTATTGAACATGACCCTAAACGAGGATTACAGCGCTGGAATTTTCCTTTTAAGTCACTGGAAATTGCAAAATTATATTTGCGTACCGCTGATTACAGCATGAAAAAGCCGTGTGGTATTTATGAGATAAGAAGTGACAATGGCAGACTATCATATAAAATCTTTGCTGGCAGCGAGGACTTGGAGCTATATCTAAAGAAGAATAAAGGAAAAACGTGTGAAAGCATGTCACCTGTTTTCATTACCCAAGAATACAGCGAATATGAAAATACGCAGATACGGAAACTGACTCCAGATGAAATACAAAAATATCTGTCAGAACGATAAAACATCGTTTGGTTTGGGCGTTTAAAGTTGGAAAGGGGCAATGGTTTATGAAAATGCCAACAGAAAATATCGATACAATCATGTTCGCCCCTTGTGGAATGAATTGCAAGGTCTGCTATAAACATTGCTATCACAAAAAGCCATGTGCCGGGTGCCTGAACAGCGATATGGGAAAGCCGGAACATTGCCGTAAATGCAAGATCAAAGATTGTATCAAAGACAAAGGGTTATCCTTTTGCTTCGAGTGTTCCGACTATCCATGCAAGCTGATAAAGAATCTTGAGAAAAGTTATAACAAGAGATATCAGGCAAGTCTTATGGAAAACAGTGAGTTTGTTCGTCAGCACGGATTAGAAGCGTTTATGGAACAGCAGAAAGAAAAATATACCTGTTCAAAATGCGGCGGTATTATTTCCATTCATGACAGGGAATGCAGCGAGTGTCAAGAAAAGATGGATGATGAAACGTCTGGTTTATAGGATTTGAAGTTGTGAGGAAGAACTATGAAAAGATATATTGCTTTATTAAGAGGTATCAATATAAGTGGGAGAAACAAAATTCCTATGGCAGAATTGAAATCAGGTTTTATAGAACATGGCTATATAGATGTTTTTACATATCTCAATAGTGGAAATGTTATTTTTTCGGCTGTCGAACAAAGTGAATTTGTTCTTGCAGATAAAATCAAAACAATGATACAAGAACGATTTGAATTAGATATTCCAGTCTTTGTTATTACACAAGAAGAACTGAGGGGTTTATTAAGTGAAGCCCCTGTTTGGTGGGGAACTGAAAACAAAGAAATATATGACAATCTGATTTTTGTCATGCCACCTGCTATCGCTGAAATAATAGCTGAGAAAATAGGTGAGCCAACAAAAGAACTGGAACAGACATGTATCTGTAAGAATGCTATTTTCTGGTCTTTTGATAGAAAGAATTATGCGAAAGCAAATTGGTGGAAACAAACAGCAAGTGCAGGAATTGGCGAAATGATTACAATTAGAACGGCCAGAACTTTGAATAAAATAGTTGGAATGTAGATTAGTAACAAATCGGAATTTAGTGAGGTGCTTTGTATGGAAATTAAAAAAATAGATGAAACTCAATTTGATTTTGCCATTGACCTGATTTGGTCAACATTTCTACGATTTGAAGCTCCCGATTATTCAGAGGAAGGTATTCAGTCATTCAAGGATTTTATAGATAATAAAGAAATACTTAAAACTTTAGAATTTTGGGGAGCATACGATAATAAAGAATTAAAAGGTGTTATTGCTACAAATGATAACCGAAAACATATTTGTTGTTTCTTCGTTAAAGCCCAGTACCATAGACAAGGTATTGGTAGAAAACTTTGGGAATATCTTTGTGAGAATAGTCAAAGCAAAACCATTACGGTTAATTCTTCTCCGTATGCGGTTCCTATCTATCATAAGTTGGGCTTTTTGGCTTTAGACGTTGAGCAAGTATCTGATGGTATGAGATACACATCTATGAAATATGAGCGTTAAATTCCAGTTTGTCAAGATGACCTGTTCAAAATGCGACGGAATTATTTCCATTCACGACAGGGAATGCAGCGAGTGCCAAGAAAAGATGAGTAATGAGCACCGTCAGGATACGCCATGAAGCGAACGATAAGGAGGGATATATTATGAGCGAAATAATGGAATTTCTTAGCAGAGAAGAATTTCGTAAATGGCTCGGCGAGCATTGTATATCAAATGATGGGATTTGGCTTTTGTTCGGCAAGTCTGGCGGGCCAAAAACGATAAAAGCAGGAGAAGCCTTGGAAGAAGCTCTATGTTTTGGCTGGATTGACGGACAAATGGAAACGATAGATGATAAGACGTATAAGAAGTATTTTTCTCAGCGCAGAAAGAATAGCAAATGGTCAGAGAAGAATAAGGCATTGGTAAAAGCGCTTGAGGAACGGGGGGATTATGACTGATTTTGGCAGGAAGAAGATAGATGAAGCCAAGAAAAACGGTCAGTGGGATACTTCAAATCCTCTGGCAATCATTACAGAGGAACAGATTGCCAGTCTGTCCGCACTGCTGGAAGGGTATGAACCCGCTTATACAAATTTCCAAGCCATGTCTTTGTCCGTAAAGAAAACTTATACACGGGCATACCTCGATGCAAAGACAGATGCCGGACGGGGCAAGCGGATCGCCTGGATGGTGGATAGGCTCAATAAAAATCTAAAACCTATGTAACTGTTATATATGCCTTAATCAGTAGGGGATAGTTGAAAGAGCCTGCTTGCTAAGATATTTGTAGAAAAGATGATGAATTGGAGGACAGCCATGCCCAAAAAGAAAAAAGAGGAAATAACGATACATAGCTCGGCGGCTGAATATTTGACCTATGTTGCGGCAGTTGGAGATAGCGCAGACAGTATGGAAATGCGTTATGAAGATGAGAATATATGGCTGACACAGAAGATGATGGCGCAGCTTTATGATGTGTCGGTTCAGAACGTTGGGCAGCATATAAAGAAAATCTATGAGGATGGTGAATTGACACAGGAGGCAACTATAAAGAATTTCTTTATAGTTCAAACTGAAGGCTCAAGACAGGTGAATCGTGAAGTCATCCATTATAATCTCCAGATGATTATTGCAGTTGGCTTCAAGGTCAACAATGACCGTGCGGTTCGTTTCCGTAAGTGGTCAGGACAAATCGTCAAAGATTACACCATTCAAGGTTGGACGATGGACAAGGAGCGGCTGAAAAAGGGTCATATGTTCACAGATGAATATTTTGAGCGCCAGCTGCAGAATATCCGTGAAATTCGTCTTTCTGAGCGTAAATTTTATCAAAAAATCACAGATCTCTATGCTACAGCCTTTGATTACGATAAGGATGCGAAGACAACGAGGCGGTTTTTCCAAACAGTGCAGAACAAAATGCACTGGGCGGTTCACAGGCATACAGCAGCAGAGTTGATTGTGGAGCGTGCCGATGCAGAGAAAAAATATATGGGGTTGACTACTTGGGAGGCGGCTCCAGATGGGAAAATTGTCAAGACAGATGTGTCAATTGCGAAGAACTATCTGAGTGATAAGGAAATGTCCTATATGGAGAGAATTGTAAACTTGTACCTTGATTATGCGGAGCTACAGGCGGAACGACAGATTCCTATGAGTATGGAAGACTGGGCAAAACGGCTGGACGGCTTTCTTGAATTTAACGGTAACGAGATACTGACAGATGCAGGTAAGATCAGTGCAGAGCAGGCAAAACTTCATGCAGAAACTGAGTTTGAAAAGTATCGTATTGTACAAGACCGATTATTCATGTCTGATTATGATAAATTTTTGCTGGAGTTGGAAGAACAGGCAAAAAATGAATCCGAATGACACGAAACTTATTGTTGCTGTAAAGCGATGAAATTAGGAGGATACCGTAGTGGACAGTTATGGAGAAATGCTGATTTATCAGACTGAAGATGGTTTGACCAAAATAGATGTCAATATGTATGATGAAACAGTGTGGCTTAGTCAAGCTGGAATGACACAACTCTTCCAAACTACTAAGCAAAATATCAGCTTACATATAAACAACATTTTTAAAGAAGGAGAACTTGAAAAAGATTCAGTTGTCAAGGAATCCTTGACAACTGGTGCCGATGGAAAAAACTATAAAACGAAATTCTATAATCTTGATGTCATAATCTCTGTAGGATACCGTGTGAAATCACAACGTGGCGTGCAGTTTCGTATCTGGGCGACAAATATCTTGAAAGAATACATCAAAAAAGGTTTTGCGATGGACGATAACCGTCTGAAAGAACTGGGCGGAGGTGGATACTTCAAAGAACTGCTGGAACGGATTCGTGATATCAGGGCGTCAGAAAAAGTGTTTTATCGTCAGGTGCTGGAAATCTATGCAACAAGCATAGACTATGATCCCAGAGCAGAGGTGTCTATTCAATTTTTCAAGAGAGTGCAGAATAAAATTCACTATGCCGTTTCGGGAGAAACAGCGGCAGAGGTAATTTATCATCGTGCGGATGCCGAAAAAGACTTCATGGGATTGATGTCATTTTCAGGGGAACAGCCGACACTGCGGGAAGCAAAGATTGCAAAGAATTATCTGAATGAAAAAGAACTTCGGGTAATGGGTCAGCTGGTATCTGGATATCTTGATTTTGCGGAAAGACAGGCGGAACGGGAAATCACAATGACCATGGAAGATTGGGCAAAGCATCTGGATGGGATTTTGACTTCCACAGGAGAAAATCTTCTCACCGGAAATGGTACAGTTAGTCATTTGCAGGCCATGAAAAAGGCGCAGACCGAGTATAAAAAGTATAAGGCTAAGACGCTGAGCAGTGTAGAAAAGGACTATTTGGAGAGCATAAAGATGCTGGAACAAAAAAGGAAACAGGAAAATTAAGCTATCTCAAGAAATAGCACATGTTTTCCTTCACTGAGAATACAGAGAAGATGAAAATACGAAGATACGGAAATTGACTCCGGATGAAATACTAAAATATATATTAGAATGATAAATTTCAGTTTGCGAAGCTGTAACAGAGGAGAAAATGTGGACTGCAAAATTCGGGAACTCCGGAAAAGCGAATATCTGGTTGATTTTTTCTGCATTTGTGGATATAATAATATCAAATTACGATTTAGTAAATCAGGATTTGAACTTTAAGGAGGCGATTGTGTTGTTCATAGGAAGAGAAACAGAACTCCAATTTTTACAGGAGAAATACGAAGAAAAGAAAGGACAGCTCATTGTCCTCTATGGCAGAAGACGTGTCGGCAAGACCGAAACGCTCAGAGAGTTTTGTAAGGGCAAGCCGCATATCTTCTTTTCCTGCACCCAAAGTACGGACAGGGTGCAGCTTGCAAAATTTTCAAAACAAATTTTGCGGGAGGATATTCCCGCAAAGCAGTATATCTCCGAGTTCACAGATTGGGAAAAAGCTTTTCGATCGATTCTCGACCTGCCATACGGAGAGGAAAAGAAGCTGATTGTGATTGACGAGTTCCCCTATATGTGTAAGGGAAATAAAAGTATCCCTTCTATTTTGCAGAACCTGTGGGATATGGAATTGAAAGACAACAATGTGATGATCGTTCTGTGCGGCAGTGCTATGAGCTTTATTGAGAAGGAACTGCTTGCGGAGAAAAATCCGTTGTATGGAAGGGCGACGGGCATTTATAAAATGAATAAGATGGGGTTCTATGACGCTGCCCGATTCTTCCCGAACTACTCGGAAAGAGATAAGGTACTGGCGTATGCTGTGCTTGGCGGTATCCCGCATTATCTCAACCAGTTCAATCCCGAGCTTTCCGTTGCAGAGAACATCAAGCGGAATATTCTGACCAAAGGTTCGGTGCTTTACAGCGAAGTAGAGTTCCTGCTTCATCAGGAACTCAGAGAAACACCAGTCTATAACTCGATTATTGAGGCCGTAGCGCTGGGCAACACAAAGCTGAATGACATCAGCCAGAAATCACTTGTGGAGGATACCTCGAAAACAAGCGTTTATTTGAAAAATCTGATTGAGCTTGGAATTGTGGAACGTGAATTCTCCGTTGACATAGGCACAAAGGAAAAGGCGAATACCAACCGGGGAACCTATCGTTTGACCGATAATTTTTTCCGTTTTTGGTATGCATTTGGCTTTGCAAACCTTTCGCAGCTTGAGGACGGAGACGTGGAAGGTGTTTACGAATATTTGGTAGCTCCTGCCCTGCACGAATTTGCCTCGTTAACGTTTGAAGATATCTGTAAGGAATTTGTACGGGAATTGCAAAAGAAAAACACCTTGCCGTTCCGTTATGCCAAGATGGGACGGTGGACGGGTAAAACGACCGTGCGGGACAAAAATGCTGGAAGCGGTCTGCGAGTAGCAGAAACAGAGATAGATCTGCTCGGGATTGGCAGGGGTGCAAAGGAGTATTTGGTGGGCGAATGTAAATTCAAACACAGCCCGTTTGATTATTCCGAGTATTTGGATACCGCTGCGAAGCTGACACCGCTAAAAGACAAGGCAAAATTCTACTACGCCCTGTTTTCTGAATCCGGCTTTGATGAAAAGGTTACAGCTGAAGCACAAAGCTCAGGCACGCTCTCACTTTACAACCTTGAAACGATTGTAAACTTTGAAAAGGCATTTCTATAATAGGAGAGCTTTTTCTTGTTGCTTGGAGAATTGAAATTCTTGCTATTTCAGTATATAATTTTAAACAGTTAGATAAATTCCAATTTACCGGGGAGTTGAACAGAAGAAAATTCAGATTGGATGGTACAATGTGGAGAAATTCAGACGAAAATATGCAAGGTTTTATATCGTTACATGATTGCAGAGCTACGGCTATGGCTATTCATGAGAATGATTTGCTTTTTACCTTTGACGACGGATTTTGGGTTTCTTTCGAGGATGAACGAAATCCATTTAATAATACGGTAAGAACGGATAAATCAGAAGTACAGATTGTTCATTTTGATGTGCCAGACATCTACATTTTCAAGGAGCTCCGTATTTTCCGGCGATTGGTAAGCACAAAGAGAATATGCCTAAGCGTTGAACAATTAATGGCCAATATCAACTGTGGAAAGTGGGAACTGGAATTCATCTACGAATATCACAGCGATAGAGGTGTACTGTATCAATGCTGGATATGGATGAATCACGCACCTTTCCACATAGAATGTCAAATTGCACTTGATTGTGATAAAACCGTTTATCATTGGAACAATCTGTGTGAAAATAAACCTTGGTGAATCCCTTTTGTTCGGTTAAAAATGGGTGTTAGCGATGGCCTTAAATGAAACTCTAGATAGAACTATAATGAAAATGAAAGATAGATATTATAATTACAATACAATTCATGAACTTGCTATGCGCGTAAGCCTCATATATTCAACCTTTCTGGCGGATGATTTTATTACCGACATTATGGACGAAACATGGGATACCTTGGAATTGAAAGCCCGCATGCGGCGCATTACAATCAATTTAGGGAAATATCTGCCGCCTGATTACAAACATGCCCTCGGTATTCTGGACAAAACTATCGCGGAATATCCTGTTGGAAATGTGGATTCCGGCCTGCTATACTTCCCTGATTTTGTTGAAGTGTATGGTCAAGATGAGTGCCATTGGGATTTATCAATGGCTGCGTTGGAACGGTATACCCAGTATTCAACGGCTGAATTTGCCGTAAGGCCATTTATTATAAGGCATGAAGCCAGAATGATGGCACAGATGGCTTCTTGGACGGACCATGACAACGAGCATGTGCGTCGGCTTGCCAGCGAGGGCTGCCGCCCGGCGTTGCCTTGGGGACAGGCGTTGAACAGTTTCAAAAAAGACCCGACGCCAGTTCTACGAATTTTAGATAGGCTGAAAGCTGATCCGTCACTGTACGTCCGCAAAAGCGTGGCAAACAACCTGAACGATATTTCAAAAACACACCCCGATTTGATAGTAGGATTTGCGAAGGATTGGTACGGTAAAAACGAGCATACCGATTGGATCATAAAGCATGGATGCAGAACGCTTCTTAAAAAGGGCAACAGAGATGTATTGGGCATTTTCGGGTTTGCAGATGTCGATAGTGTAGATATTGAGAACTTCTCCTTAGACGCCGCGTCTATTTGCATTGGAGAGGATTTGCTCTTTTCCTTTCAGATTGAGGCAAGAAGAGAAACTAAGGTACGCCTGGAATATGGAATTGATTATGTGAAAGCAAACGGCATGCGTTCCCGTAAGATATTCAAAATATCCGAGCTTTCGTTAAAGGAACACCAAAAAAAGTCTTATAGCAAAAAACACTCCTTTGCAGAAGTCAGTTCAAGGAAGCATTATCCTGGCATTCATTCGGTTACGCTGATTGTGAACGGTGTCGAGAAGGGCACATTGAATTTTGAAGTATCTGAGCATAAAAAAACAGTGTTCCATGTATAAATGAACGCATCCTATGGAGTATGCCGTATTATGAAAAAGAAGGGAAATCCATCTCCTTTTGTGTTTGTAAAAAGCATATTAGTTTTTACGTAGCATTGCCGACAAAACTGATTGGAAATATTGTAAAATGGTGTTTAAGCTGATTTGACAGCTTTCAGTCTATCAAAATAAAGATTTATAAACAAGCATCACTCGCGGTAGGAGTGAGAATGGCAGGTGAGAATCATGCGAATCTTTGCATTTGAACTGAATAATGACATAAAAGGAATTGCCCAGCGCAAGATTTATATAGAGGACTTGATAGCGAAACTCGACAGACCAGACTTTGTTGTTCTTCCTGAACTTGCGGTTTGCTGTTATATGGCCAGTCAAAAGATTTGGCATTATGCCGATGATTGTGGAAAAGACACTTCCGCATGGGCAGCAGCACTGGCAGGCAAATATCATACTTACATCGGCGTTGGCTATTTGGATAAGGAAAATGGTGATTATTATAATCGCTATATGATCGTGGGTCCAGACGGTCTTTACGGAACTGTTACGAAATCTGAAGGAGAGTCTGCTGTATTTAAACGAGGATGGTTTAATCCTATCATTAAGACACCTTTTGGCAATGTTGGTGTCGCTATTTGCTACGATGCAAAACGAAAGCACTTCTATGAGAAGGTGAAAAATACAGAATTGTCTTTGATCCTTTTTCCTCATGGCTGTCCGGCAAATCCTAAAAAGCCGGATAAAGAACGTAAAAGTAACGATTACTTTTGCAGTAAATATGCCGATGCCTTTGGCGTACCAGTTGTATATGTCAATAGTAAAGGCAGACTGGAATATATGCCCGGCAAAATGGGGGCTATGATGGCAAGAGCAGGATTTGCCATGAATGGGATGAGCAAAATATATGCTGACAGCGCAGTTGCTATTGACGCTGGGATGCCTGAGGCTATGGGCATAGAAGTCAATATTGCTCCCCAGAACTTAAAGAAAGAAATCGATTTCTATGGGAATGACTTGGTGAAGGGGAACTACCTATTCCGAAAGTTGATATTAAATCCGGATATTCGAAATGGAATCGAGTTGTACGAAAGAAATCGCTGATTTCCCATTGATCAAAATACTTAATAAAAATATAAACCGTTGCCTGTTTCCCTATGAACAAATCTTTGTCTTGGAAATACCATCGACCGATTCCAATAGGAGACTGTCTAAAACCGTAAAAAAGCCATAAATCTCCCCTGACCTATTTACTGAAATACAGGCATTTTCTAGAACTTTTGATTTTGACTTGTTCATGCAAATTCAGCGGATTTCGTGGACTTGTTTCCTACAATAATGAGGACTTATGCTCAAAGATTGCTATCAAAACTATCAGTTCGAGCCATGGTGAAAGTGTTGTTTTGAAATCAAGGAAGAAAGGGTGGTTTTATGAGGGTTATATAAAATTTTAATATATACTATATTTTAACAAAAATAGTATATTAGTATTTGAATAAACTGTTTACACAAATAAAAAATTAAATTCTAAATATGTAAAGAAGAAAATAAGTTAATAAATATTTTAAAAGGATGGTAAAATAATGGAAAGAGATTATGTTTGGGAAGGCACATACGGAGATAGAACGTCTGTAAAAATTGCATTGAAAGAAATATTAAAGGAACAAGATGCATCTTCGTTACAAATGTTAGCAGCTTTTGTTAATAACAATCCATATAATTTGGAATTTTTCATTGCAGTTAGCTATGATTTGCCCCAAAAAAATCATGTTGATAACATGATAGAGTTATTGGAGGATCAGGGGCTGACGCAAAGAAAAGATTTAACACTTGATCAAATGATTAGTGAGATGGGGAATAGACGTTTTAATTCATGTACTTTTCTTGATGAATATAGTATAGATTTGCAGTTTGAGTCTTTGTTCTTTTTTCCAGAAGTATCTCAGTTAGAGAAAAAAGGATACTATATGATCCCTTTTGGAAAAAAGCAACAAGTTTTTATCAGTCACGCATCAGTAGATAAAAAAGAAGTAGAGAAGATAATTCCATATCTTAATGCTCAGAATTTGCCAGTATGGTTTGATAAATATAGTATATCTGCTGGTATGTCAATAACAAATAGTGTTCAGGAAGGAATCGAAGATTCCAATATTGCTATTTTTTGGATTACCGAAAGTTTTTTGGCTTCAAGATGGTGCAAAACTGAGATGACAGCATTTATAAAAAAATTAATAGAAGAAAACTGTCTTATTCTAACAGTTTTAGATGATGAGGTTGATGTTTCGAGATTACCTCTATTTTTAAGAGATATTAAATATATTCAAAAGAATAAAAGATCTGTCTTTAAAATAGCAGAAGAAATAGTGAAAAGTCTTAAAATCTATAAAAACAATAAATGAATTAATTATACATACGGCAAATGGAAGAAACTGTCCGTTTAGTGGGTTGAGTTTATGAGTGTAACAAGATGTTGATCTATTCCCCCAAACAGATTAAATATCATAGATATGCTTCCACGGACAAGCGAAGGCAAAATACCGCTTTGACATTCATGCAATCAACTCATGTCATGTGGAGACGGTCTGTCTGAGGTCTAAGGTCAGGTAATTAAGTGTGAAAAAGGCCTGATTTCAAGTTTTTTTGCTATCGGAGATATGAATACATTCAATACAAGGTCTAAACATAATGCTTTGCGGAAACAGGGTGACAGGGGCTAGATTGAAAAGGTGTGTATAGTTTAGACGCCGATTTAGATATCAGAGAGAATTTAGGCAGTGGATTGGATAACAGAGGAAGGAGAAGTGTAAATTGACAAATAAAATTAGCGCTGAAGCACGTAAACTCATTTTAGATGATTTGATTTTAATAGGTAATATAACGGGTGGACAGTATGTTGTAGAATTCACAAAAAGAGTATTCCCAGATGTAACAGAATCTACAGAGTCGGAAATTGCGAGACATATGGATAGATTTGATGATTGGGATTTTGCTTTTCTATTTGATACGATTCTGGAACTTGAAGATGTACCAGATGAAAAATTCATTTATTTTTGCGAACAATATGTTCATCCGATTTTTAGAAGGTCATATTATGACCCGGATAGCGATGAAACAATTGACCCGACAACTCAGTGTATAGAAGCGATTAACAAGGGACTTTCTGATGTCGGACTTGCCTTGAAACCTACAAGTCAAACAGCAGGAAGGGAAATTTATAAAGCGGTAGCATTGGTTCAAGGCACTCAAACACCTATTAAGAATATTATTTTTGCAGCTAAGTACAAACCAGATATAGTTTTGGATGATGCTCTATCCAATGGAATTAAGATTGTAGATGCTAATGGAGCTTTAGTATATGAAGACGGAATCCCATCGGATGGTATCAGTTGGGAAAGAATCTGCGATTGGTACAAAAACGAGGAAGCTGAAGACACAGAAAAGAAACTGACAAAGAGGTTTTACGAATGTTTAGATTCAGATGCAGAAAAATTATTCTTTAAGGCATATATTCTTTTTATGAAAGATGCTGGAAAGAATATACCAGCACTAATTCCACAAGTATATCTGTATTATGACCCTAAAATCCAATCAGAGCGAGAACTAAAAATATTTGAACATCAAAAAATGGATTTCATGATGATTATTGGCCCGTCTCAACGAGTAGTAATTGAAATTGATGGTCAGCAACACTATGCAGAAGATGTAATTGCTCCATCAAGTCAGTATAAGCACTACGCTTCTCCGATTCGGTATGCTGAAATGATGAAAGCTCATAGAGAAATGAGCTTAGCTGGATATGATGTATATCGTTTTGGAGGTAGAGAACTATGGGTTGGCGGAGGCGTATCAGAAGAAGATATAATTGCACATATAAAGGAATTTTATAATGACTTGTTCTTAAAATATAGAATTTGATTTGCGAAAATTACAAGTACTGTTATAGAAAAAACGAAGGAGGAATGTCATTACATGGAATACATATTAATAGGAATATGCGTAGTGGTCGTTGCCGCCATCAGCATAACAGTATTCATGAAAAAGAAATCGGAAACAAGACATCAGCTTGCATCAGGAGGAAAAGAGGCTGGATTAGAACCGGTACCAAATGCGGATAAATCGCAGGAGCTTGTTATTCAAATGGAGATGCTGCCAGCAGAAGCAATGCCGGCTGAAAGCAAACTTGTCGAGATTGCCAACAGTAAGGTACTGGCTCATGTGAATAATCTGGTGCCTGGATTAGCTCAAGCCGGTAATGCAGCAAACAACGCAGTACAAGCCAATGGTGAAGTTTTGTATAGAGCGATAATCCCAGCAGGCGCAAAGTTAACGGATTCAAGAGCAATGGAGAATGCTGTCCGTGGTCTTTATCATGGAACTGATGGGATAAAAGGACACGCAAATTTGGTCGCCGTAGAAGCTCAAAAAGGCACTGCCGTTGTGGCCAATACAGCAGCTGCAGCGATGGGAGTTGCTTCAATGGTTGTCGGACAGTACTATATGACACAGATTAACGCAGAGCTCGGAGAAATCAGCGATGGCATATCAAAGATAGCAAATTTTCAGTACAACGAGTATCGTAGCAAGGTATACTCGCTCATTGCGCATGTTAAGAAGATTGCTGATTTCCAATCAGAAATTTTGGAGAACAATGAACTGAGAATGAGCAAAATAAGTCAGCTTGATAGTCTTGAGGAAGAATGCACTCAACTCCTTGGACAGGCAAATTTAACTCTTGCAGGATACGCAAAAAAGAAAGACCTCGATTATAATTCTTATGAAAAAGAATTGATGGAAGCGCAAAACTGGTTTATGTATCAGAAATCCTTACTGGATGTACTTTGCAAAATTTCAGACCTTAGATATACATTACATCTTGGTGCGGTATCGAGAGAACAGTGTGTAGCACTGCTTCCGACATATACGCAGCAAGTGGCAGATACACAAGGCAGACTGAGTAATTGGCATCAGAATACTGCGAAACGATTAGATATTAATCTGGAGGACGGTAAAAGAAAAAGAAACGGTCTTGATGGCGTTGTCCACCTCATTCCTGGTTTGTTTAATGAAGAATTGAAATATAGGCCTATTGAGAAAAGTACAGCGAGTATAATTACCACGCAAGTAACAGGCTATGAAGGGCATTGTCAAGATACTACTGATTTGTATTCAGAGGATGTTCAGCTTATTGCGAAAGACGGCAAGATTTATTATCTTCCAGAAAGTAAAGCAGAGTAAAAAAGAGAGCAAGTCACCCTATTGGAACCATAAGCCTATGTGAGCAATAATGAAACAGCGCTTAGAAGCGCTTTGAAAAATGATGATGTGTTTGTAGAAAAGAATACGAGCACAGCAATGAAGATTCCCATTCTCAGAAGGATATTTGCCCTTTATGAGGCAGAACCGATGGATTTGGTGTTCTATCTAAAGGATTCTGAATCAAAAAAAACGTCCGATGCAAACAGGTACGAAATCATAAGACGCTATTGGGAATATGCACTTCCAATAATACAAGCGCAGCATGTTCATAGAGGAACCTATAGTAACTGTACTCCAACTACATCCAATACGGAATCTGGCTTCTTTGGCATCAGTGGATTCAATATTAGTTGCATCGCAAACTATGACAATGCACGAATTGGTTTCTATTTGGGTAGTAGCGAGACAAAGAAAAATAAAGAAGCGTTTGACTTGCTTTATAGCTATAAGGATGATATTGAAGAAGAATTCGGCATTGCGCTTGATTGGGGTAGAGCAGACTTCTATAAGGCATCTTGGATGTGTTATTCTTTGAATGGTGTAAGCATCACCAATGAGGCTGACTGGCCTCGAATGGCAAAATTTCATGCGGAATGGAGCGATAAAATTTGCGGAGCAGTGTTGCCATCCCTTCAAAGTAGTAACAGCATGCGTTTACAGAATATTGCCGGAGTTTTCCGTGAATGGGCAATGGCGCATGTAGGCGCTAATCTGAACTTAGCAAAATGTAATCGCACTTATACAAGATTGACTACACCGGGAATGACTGCAATTTTACCAGATTTACATGACGCGCCAAGTGGAGGGAACACGGATAATCACTATTTTTATGAAATAATTAATCGTAATGGAAAAGAGGTATACATTCAGTTTGCAATTAGCTCCAAAAATATTACAGATGAATTTAGAGCTATATGTGATAAGATAAATGAATTCTATCCTACAAAAGTGGGGAAAGAAGAATGGCTATGGAGAATACCATTCGAGACATCCAATATAGGTATCCCAGATGACTTATCTAAAGATACACTATTTACGAGTCTGGACTCCTGTATGGATGAGATTCTTGTATTTGAAGCGGATTTGGCAGAAAAATTGAAGGCATGATTTATACATGATAACTTAGCTACGGTGTGCAATGCATAGAATGCACTGTAAAAATAGTTGTTGTAATTTTTGCAACAACTATTCAGCATTTTGTTTGAAATAGAAAGTGAGTTTATGATGAAAGATTGGAGGAACGAATATGGCCAATAAGAAAAAAGATGAAATAACCATTCATAGCTCAGCAGCAGAATACCTAACCTATGTAGCAGCTGTTGGTGACAATACTGACAGCATGGAAATGCGCTATGAAGATGAAAATATATGGTTGACGCAAAAGATGATATACTGCAGCAGAGCTGATTGTGGGACGTGCAGATGCTGATAAGGAGCATATGGGCTTGACTACATGGGATGCAGCACCGGATGGAAAAATCGTAAAAACGGATGTGTCGATTGCAAAGAACTATCTGAATGATAAGGAAATGTCTTACATGGAGCGAATTGTATCGCTGTATCTTGATTACGCTGAATTGCAGGTAGAGCGCCAAATTCCAATGAGCATGGAGGATTGGGCAAAACGTCTGGATGGTTCCTTGGAATTTAATGGTAATGAAATTCTCACAGGTGCAACAAAAATCAGTGCAGAGAAGGCAAAGCTCCATGCAGAAACTGAATTTGAGAAATATAGGATTGTACAGGATAGAATGTTCATGTCTGATTATGATAGGTACTTGCTTGAACTGAAGGAACAGAGTAAGTCCGAATGAGTTTGTGCGGACTGCTGAACCTTTTGCAACAGTTGTGGCAAGTCGAGACGATTGCAGAAAAAGCTGATATTTTAGCAGCATATATATATATTATAGGTACATGCAGTACCGATAGATAAGTTTCCACGAACAGGCGACTACTACTCCGATAATCTGATATCATAATCAAGGTATCGTGCCATATTGAGTGCATAGTATTGATGTCAAAGGTTGTGCGATCCTTTCTGGCAGGCACTCATTCTCAATCGTCGTACCTACTTTACACCAATTGCGGAAATGCTATATGAGTCATTGGCATTAGAAAGCACTCCTGTTATGGTGATGGAGCCGCTCCCGGAAGGTCGGTCGCATCGTGGGCAATGCGGTGGCTAATGGACTTGCCACAGGTGGCAGTGGTGTTAAGTGGTATGTCCGATGTGCCACAGGTTGAAGATAATGTGAAAACTTTTACGGAATATCAGCCGCTGGAAGAAAGCCAGAAAAAGCTGTTGATGGAGGCTTGCGAATTGTTCCGTCCTGCCGTTGCGATTCCTTGCACAAGCTGTCGGTATTGTTGTAATGATTGCCCAAAGGGCTTGGATATACCAGGTATGCTCTCCGTTTACAACGAAGTGAAGCTGGATGATGTATGGCGTATCAGTTTCTTGGGCAACTTGCCGGAAGATAAGCAGCTTGGCGCTTGTGTCGCATGCGGCTCCTGCAAAAAACACAGTCCGCAGAACATAGATATACCCGCTCATATTGCGGAACTGAACGGACTCAATGAACAGATGATGAAAATGATCCAGGCGCAAGAGGCGGATGATGACTAAGGATTTCACGCAAACAAAGAAACAAAAGGGCAAGGTTTTGGCTGTTGTATTGGAAATAATCATCTTGATTGGCGGGATTATTTTCGTAAACCGGGATAGAGTGTTCGATATGGTGTACAGCGTAAGGATGACTACCATGAGTGATCCGGTCGAAGGTTCCTATCAATACAAAACTCAGAATATAAACTGCGATGTAGGCGGTCAGAGCATCTACGGCGTCGCATACATACCCGAAAGAAATGTGCCAATGCCCCTCGCTCTCATTTCTCATGGGCTTGGCGGCACTCATGCTGATGTGAGAGCTTATGCACAGAGTATTGCAAGTCATGGGGCTGCCGTATACATCTTTGATTTTCGCGGCGGCGGCAGGCGAAGCAGAAGCGATGGAACAATGACGGAAAAATGTCGGTTATGACGCAAGTTGCTGATGTTGAAGCAGTTATAACCGCCGCCAAGCAATGGGATTTCGTAGATCCTGATAAAATCGTCTTGCTGGGTGGAAGTCAGGGCGGGTATGTATCCGCTGTCGCGGCAGCCCGCTATGCTAATGAAATTGCAGAACTTTTTTTAGTCTGTCCGGCATTCGTGGCCTAAGATACTGTTCATGAAATGTTTCCATCAAAAGATGCAGTTACGGATGAATTTAGCATTATGGGCTGGATCAACGTGGGGCGGATTTATGTGGAGGACATTTGGGGTCACGATCCATACGATGAAATCGGGGGTTATACAAAATCTGTTCTCATCGTGCATGGCGATGCAGATAATATTGTTGATTTGTCATAAACGCAGAGTTGCAAGTAATTAGTGGCGCAGGCCACGCCATCACTGTCGATGGATTTACCGAGGCCATGAACCATGTATTAGAGTATATGCGGGGAATAGGCATACTTCCCCCAGCCGGACTCTGAAACGTCGAATGACAGAGATCTGAAAGATAGGCAGTGGACGATATTACGGATTCGTTGTCAGGTTTGAAACTGGAGGTGAATCAATGAAAGCGATCGTTGTGTATTACTCTCATACAGGTAGCGGTAAATTAAGGAGGAAGGGTTCTTGCCCTCTATTCCAAAAACTCCGATTTTAATTTCTCAAGAAGCCGTTCGGCAATGGGTGTAAAGACTTGGTATTTTTTCCAGATTAAATATATTTTGGTTTCGAGTTTTGGTGTAAGGGCGCGGAAAACAAGCCCGCTCTCAGGATTTGTGTCAATCAGATGTTTAAATGTCAGAAGATAGCCGAGCCCCTCTCTCACAAAAAGCGATCCGTTATACGACAGACGAAAGGATCCCTCAAGGTGTAATTGATCCATGCTGTTGCCGCACCATTTAGAAATATCGTTGTTCCATCCCTGTTCAGAACAAAATAAAGGAAGTCCGATTAAGTCATCGACGCAGATGGCGCTTTTTTTTGCCAGGGGACAGTCTTTTGGCATGACAAGGCCCCACAGATCAGCATTAGGAAAGGGTAAATAATGATATTTAGCGGTATTGGGTTCCTGGGCCAAAACGGCAAAGTCAATGATGCCTTTATCCAGCTTTTCCGTAACTTGCTCTGTATCGCCGCTGGTGATGTGATAGTGCAGGTCGGGGTAAGTCTCTTTGAATTTTCTGATGGCAGAGGCGAGGTATCTGATCTGATAAGATTCCGCCAGACCGAAATAAACGTCGCCGCCTAAAATATCATCTAAGGCGAGAAATTCGGTTGTAATCTTATCCGCCATCTTGACCAGATCCTCCGCCCGTTTTCGCAGCAAAATACCTTCTTCGGTAAGTTGTATACTGAAACTATGACGCGTGAACAGTTTTTTCCCAAGCTCGTCTTCAAGAGCCTTTAACTGCTTGGACAGTGTAGGCTGGGTGACGTGAAGCAGCTCTGCCGCTCGCGTCATATTTTCTTCTCTTGCTACTGCAAGAAAATATCTCATGGTTCGAAGCTCCATATTATCTCCCTCTCTATGACATTCCAAAAAATTATATCATGACATAAATTATAACCATTAGCGAAAGAAAAATCAAGAGGATATAATACAAACATAACAAGAAGGGAGGCGGTCATACGGATGATCTGATTCAGAATCTAAAGGATGCGGGCTGTGGACCACAAACCATTGAAACGGTCTATCGGCTGTATCATAACGGGCAGGTTCAGGATGCGATTAAAACGCTGCGAAAACACCGATGCAGCCTGATGGAGGATTTGCATGAAAGTCAGGAAAGGGTTGACTGTCTTGATTTTCTCGTGTGGCGTATGGAAAAAGAAAGAGAGGTATTGTAAAATGCAAAATATTGTAAAACTGGAATTAACAAGGGAATGGGATAAGACTTTCCCGAAAAGTAAGAAGGTAAACCACCGTAAGGTCACCTTCCCTAACCGTTACGGAATCACACTGGCGGCAGACCTCTATGAGCCGAAAGTGGACAAAAAGAAGCTTGCTGCGATTGCAGTGTGCGGGCCCTTTGGCGCGGTAAAAGAACAGGCATCCGGACTGTATGCGCAGACAATGGCCGAACGTGGTTTTCTTACCATTGCCTTTGACCCTTCTTTTATGGGAGAAAGCGGCGGCACACCCCGTTACATGGCTTCACCGGATATAAACACAGAGGATTTTCAGGCGGCAGTGGATTTCCTTTCTGTACAGGAAAATGTTGACCCTGAGCGCATCGGCATTATCGGTATCTGCGGCTGGGGAGGTCTGGCGCTCAATGCGGCGGCGCTGGATACCCCCATTAAGG
>URXI01000025.1 GCA_900551775.1 uncultured Eubacterium sp.
CTGCAGCTGTAGCTGCGATGAACTGAACATCCCCATCATTGAGGGAGAATTGGCTTTTATCATAGGAGAAGACATTCAGGGGCCTGGCATCACCCAGGCCGACATTCTCAATTGCACCAGCTGGGTCGTTCCGTGTTTTGAAGTCTGCGACGCCCGCTACGAAAATTGGACGGTAACGGTCAAGGATACGATCAGTGACAATGCAGGGGCTTCCCGCTTTGTTCTCTGCAGCAAGCCAAAACCTATTTCGGAAATCAACCCCCGCTGTATCGGCATGGTTCTTGAGAAGAACGGCATATTTACCGGCAGTGCCGCAGGTGCCGAAGTCATGGGGTCGCCGCTGAATTCCATGACATGGCTGATAAACAAACTGGCGGAATACGGAGATGGGTTAAAGAAAGGCGATATCGTGCTGTCAGGTTCCTTTATGGCCGCCCTTCCCTGCGGCAAAGGCGACAATTTCTGTCTCAGTGTCGATGGATTCCCATCTCTTACTTTAAAATTTGAATAGAAAGGAATGTGTAAATATTATGATTGCAAAGAGAATGCGCCCGTATTTAGAAAATAACTCTGCCATTCGCACCATGTTCGAGGAAGGCACCAGCCTGAAAGCCCAGTATGGAGAAGACAATGTATTTGACTTCAGCATCGGTAACCCAAACGTACCGCCTCCCCTCAGTGTGAGCCAGGCTATTCACGATCTGGTTGACCACACCAACCCCTAGGAACTCCACGGTTATATGAACAACGCGGGATTCGAGGATGTGCGCCAGACCATTGCCGATTCTTTGAACCGCCGCTTTTCTACAGGCTTTTCAGCAAAGAACCTGATCATGACCGTCGGCGCTGCCAGTGCGCTGAACATCATTTTCAAATCCCTGTTAGATCCTGCCGATGAAGTGATCGTCTTTGCCCCTTACTTCCTTGAATACGGGGCTTACATAAAAAATTATGACGGCATATTGGCAGAGGTTTCCCCTGACATCCCTGCCTTTGAACTGAACCTGGAAGGACTCAAGAAAAAGCTGACTTCTAAGACAAAAGCCGTGATCATCAATAACCCTCACAACCCTACGGGAATTGTCTATTCTGAAGATACTATCAAAGGCCTGGCTTCCATTTTGGAAGAAGCGGAAAGAGAGATCGACCACCTCATTTATCTCATATCCGATGAGCCTTATCGGGAATTGGTATATGATGGCGTGACTGTTCCTTATCTGACAAAATACTATAAAAACGCAATCGTCTGCTATTCCTTCAGCAAGTCTCTGTCCCTTCCAGGAGAGCGTATCGGCTACGTCGTCGTTCCTGACGCGCTGGATGGAAGCGGGGAATTGATTCAGACATTGACCATCGCCAACAGGATTTTAGGATCAATCAACGCACCTTCATTGATGCAAAAGGTGGTCGCAAGATGTGTCGATGCAGAAGTAAATGTGGTATACTATGATAGAAACAGGAAAGCACTGTACGAAAATCTGACCTCCATGGGTTTCACCTGTGTCAAACCCCAGGGCGCCTTCTATCTGTTCGTAAAATCCCCCATAGAAGACGAAAACGAATTCATTGAGAAAGCGAAGAAGTACAACATCCTCATGGTTTCAGGCAGTGCCTTTGCGTGTCCCGGTTATGTCAGACTCTGCTACTGCGTATCCTACGAAACCATTCAGAACAGCCTGCCTGCATTCCAAAAGCTTGCAGAGGAACTTTTTTAAGAAAGGGAAACAACGATGAAACAATACATTGTAGACGCCTTTACCGATAAGGTCTTTGGCGGAACCCCGGCAGCCGTCTGCGTCATGGACAGCTGGCTGCCTGAAGATCTGATGATGAAGATTACCTGCGAAAACAACCTTTCCGAAACAGCCTTTGCTATCAAAGATGGGAGTCATTACCACCTTCGCTGGTTTACTCCCGGCGGCGAGATCGACCTGTGCGGCCACGCGACTCTGGCCACAGCCTATATCGTCAACCGGTTCATAGAACCTGGGGCGGAAAAAATAGAATTTGACACCCTGAGCGGTCTTTTGACCGTCACCATAGAGGGCGATTTGCTGCAGATGGACTTCCCGGCTTACGAACTGCAGCCTGTGGAAGTTACCGAAGAAATCACCGATGCCATCGGCGTGAGGCCTATAGAAGCCTATCTGGGGCGCGACCTGCTCTGCATCCTGGATTCTGCGGAGGCCGTCAGGTCACTAGCACCCGACGCAGAGAAGCTTCTGCAGCTTCCCGGCCTTCTTTTACAGGTAACGGCAAAGGGATCTGATTACGACTGCGTATCCCGCTCTTTTGCACCAAAACTCAATGTTGCGGAAGACCCCGTCTGCGGTTCCGGTCACTGCCATATCCTCCCTTACTGGGCGGAAAAGGAAGGGAAGGCAGAATTGACCGCCTATCAAGCCTCCACAAGAGGCGGAATCCTCTATGGAAAAGTGCAGGGCGGCAGAGTTTCCCTCAGCGGCAAGGCAGCCCTGTATGCAGAAGCAGATATTCATATAGAATAATGTAAATATGCCAAGAGCCATGTAATGCTTCTCTCACTACATGGCTCTTGTTTTTTGTCCCCGCTATTAGTACAGCAGGCCGCCTACCAGCACGAAATAATCGGGAATCTGTCCTTCGGCAATCCACTGCAGTTCAATGCCCAGCAGCTTGCCGGCTGTCAGTCCCACGTTCCCGCCAAGGGATTCGATGGAATACCGCATTTGTTCCGGGTATCTGCAAGGTTCGCCCGTTTTCCTCGTGCAGTTCCCCTCGCCGCAGATCTCACAGTTTCCGGCGCTTAGGGATTGGCTGCTGGGATGCTGTCCTTCTAGGGCGTAGAGATCTTTCGTCAGGCCGTCCTTCACCTCTGCCATGAGCGTCTCCCAGTTTTCTTTTTCTTCCTCCTCCAGGATCATCTTCTTGCCCACGACATAGAGATTTTCGAACTTCTTCCAGTAATCTACCGGATCAAAGTCATATGTGGGGCAGGACCACACCTGCTGATAGTTCCTGCATGCCTTGCAGCATTCCAAGAATTCCTCCACATTGACATAGCCTTCGACATACTCGTCGATGCCGATTTTCTTTTCATATGTTTCTATCTTCATATCCCAAGTTTACCACAAAAGGTTTTTGTGGTACAATAGTTTTATCAAATATGCGGGAGGTATACCATGGCTTTTGGTATTTTCAAGAAAAAGAATACAGCAGATATTATATATATGAACGGGCACATTTACACACAGGACCCAGCTTTTCCATGGGCGGCGGCAGTGGCCTGCAAAGAGGGCAGGGTCATGGCCGTGGGAGATTTTGACGGCATGGAGGAGATCGTCTCAGAAGAAACTGTCGTCTACGACCTGGAAGGCAAGTACATGTTCCCCGGCTTCATCGACGTTCACGGCACACCGGTACTCAAGGTCTTTGCCGACAAATATCTCGCCATCGACCCGGTCTGGGATCTGGACACGGTCTTAGAAGCGGTTTCCGAGTACGCCGAGACCAGCGAGGACGAAACGATCTTCGCCTATGGCTATAACGAGAACATCCTGGCCGATTACGAGGAACCCGAGGAAGCCCACAGACTTTTAGATGAAGCCGTCCATGACCTGCCTGTCGTGCTGCTGGGAATCAGCGGCGTCCACTGCTGGCTCAACACCCTGGCAAGTGACATGGTTACAGAAGCAGCTGAAGACGAAGGCCTGGAGTATGTTTCCGCCGACTACATCCTCAACTTCCTTTCGCCCTTTGACTTTGAGGAAGTGGAAAAAGCCGTCCTACAAAACGAAGAGGACCTTGCAGACAAGGGAATCACGACCGTGCTGAATCTCTGTGCGCCAGACTATCTCAGCACCCTATATCAAGACTGCCTCATTGCCATGATCGGCGAAAGCATGCCGATCAAGCAGCGTTTTGCAGGCAGCCTTTACGTCAACAGGCCTCTTAATCCGGAGTTGATCCTGCATAAGCTCTCGACAGGAAGGACCAACTGTATCGAATTGGGCGGCATGATCACCTTTGACCATCTCAAATTAGAGGTGAGCCAGGACGAAGAGCAAGCTTATTTCTCGCAGGAGGCGCTGAATACCATCTGCGTCGCTGCTGCCGAAAAGGGTTATCACATTCATCTGGATGCGGTGGATCAGGAGTCCTTCGAAAAAGCGGACGCCAGCTTTGACTATGTTCGCTCAAAAGGCTGTAAGCACAATACCCTGGTCATCGCCGGCGACCAATCTGCCGAAGAGGATGCTCCATACATTACCACCTGGGCCACCGATTATCTCAACGAATCAGTCTTTGCTCATTGTCACAGCGTCAGCGATGCCATCGATCAGCTGACCATCAAAGCGGCCGAAATCCTTGGCAGAAGTGACGAATTTGGCAGCATTGAGCAGGGGAAGATCGCGGATTTTACAGTCTTTGAAGAAAACCCTCTGGATGGCAGTTTAGAAAAATTTTCAAAGATGCACGCGTCTTTGACAGTCATCGACAGTCAGATTGCGTATGATGTAGAAGAAGAATGCATGGAAGAAATGTGTGATATACTTTTGTCTATGCGGTTATAATCTTCTTCATTTTATGTTATACTAGTGTAAATACTTCTAACCAGCGTGAGGAGACGGACATGAAAAAGAAAAGCTTGACCAATTTAATAATATGCATGTTAGTGTTCTCTTCCATTTTCGTTGTTGCAGGCTGCGCAAAGGAAAAGGAAGAGACGCCAATCGTACATCCGATCAAAATAACCATCAGCATCGACTATCCGGCAAAATCGGAGATAGAGGACGTGGAGGAAGCTGATTTCAAAATCGAAGAGGACTCCACGGCGCTGGACGCAATCCAGCTCTACTGCAATGTCAACGAACTCCCTGTAACTGTGGAAACCACCGATGCCTCTATTCAGGGTATCAACGGTGTTTCCAACGGAGATTATGGTGCTAAGAGACATTGGCAATACAAGATCAATGGGGAACTGTGTGAGACACCGGAGAACGAAAAGATCCTGAAAGACGGGGATACCCTGGAATGGTTCTTTAGAAAATAATTTTTGATGACAAGCGTTCCTTCTTTTATCATAAACACTTTCGAAGACATGCTGCGTTGGCGTCAAGCTGATGCGGCATGTCTTTTTGCTGGCTCGACTGGTTTTGCTATCTGCTCGACAAACTGGAATTGAGCGAGCAAAGCGAGCGATACTTCTTGAACACCAGTTCAAGAAGGTGGGCTTGCGATGCGCTAATCAACAAACACGAATTCATGGTTATCGTTCACCTTGTATTTTCCGAAATGGATGCGGTTCTCCCTCCATTATTCCATCAAAGGAATTATAAAAAACACTATGAGCCATATCAAAACGCTTAAAATGTGCCGGACTTGGTTTTGCATCCTCCGCCGGATATCCAATTGGCAGTAAAACTACAGGTACAAGATAATCGGGAATCCCAAACAATTCCCGCGCCTTTTGGTGATTAAAGCCACCAATCCACGTTGTACCCAGTCCGAGTGATGCGGCTTCCAACATCATTTGCGTGGTAACAATACTTACATCTACATCGCCACTAATCGTCCCATTCGTTCCGTTTTTCCAACAAGTAGTTTTATCATAGCAGACCAGCAACGTGATAGGTGCACCAAAGTTATAGGAAGTACACTGTTTCAACTTATCACGGATTGCTGAATTTTCAATAACCAGAATCCGCTGAGGCTGATAGTTGCACGCTGTTGGTGCAATACGTCCAGCTTCCAAAATCAATTCCAGCTTTTCCTTTTCAACCGCTTGTTCCTTGAATTTCCTAACAGAAAATCTTTGTTCCTTCATTAATTGTAAAAAATCCATTTCAATACCTCCCTAATATAGTTTTGCTTCATGCTCGATCATATAAATCCTCGGTACATAGAAAAACACAACGAATTAAAACTCCATGGTTTTATGCAAATTTCGATTTGTAATTTAAGTTTCTGATTTTATTTTATCATATCAGTATTAACTTTTTTATGAATTTCCCCTTATATTTTACGGGATAAATGAACCTTTGCCCGAAGGCTTGTAACTCTATATCAAATGGTAAGCTAACGAACCTCAATGACTCCGTCTTTGATGAGATTGATAAAGATCGGCGCCAGCTGCGGATCGAACTGCCCTCCGGCTTCCTCAGCGATGATTTCCAGAGCGTCCTCCACATCCATCTCCTCTTTGTAGCTTCGTTTTGATACCATGGCGTCAAAGGAGTCAGCGATGCACAAGATCCTGGCCATGAGGGGAATGTCCTTGCCGCCGATGCCTCTGGGATATCCTTTGCCGTCGTATCGCTCATGATGACCGATGACCGCAGGAATGACATAGTCCAGAGATGGAAGATGACGGATGATGCCGATGGAAAGGCTGACGTGGGTTTTCATCACCTCATATTCTTCCTCGGTCAGCTTGCCCGGCTTGTTGAGAATTTCTTCGTTGATGCCGATCTTTCCGATATCGTGGAGCAGCCCCGCCTCGTAAACGATATTGATGCCTTCTTCGTTCATGCCGTAGGCCGTTGCCAGCTCTCTCGCATAATAAGCGACATTTTCAGAATGGCTGAAGGTGTAGTGATCTTTGGCGTCGATGGCTGCAGTCAGTGCATAAATCGTCGTAGAATAGTCAGAATAGACCCCTGGCTGGTAGGCTAACTCGGAAGGCTTATCCTCGCTGTCAGTTCTTCCCTCCTGATAAACCATGACTCTGTTTTTCCCGGCCTGTTTTGCATAATAGACCGCCGTATTGGCCCGGTTGATCAAGTCGTGATAATCGTCCAGCGGGCAGACAGCTGTAGCGATACCGCAGCTTACAGTCAGCGCCTTCATGGCGTATTCTCCTGATTGCTCCTCGGTGTGATTCATCACCCGTATCTTTTGAGAGATATTCTCGGCAAGAGACTTGACCGCTTCTACCGTACGTTCAGGCAAAAGTACGGCAAACTCTTTGCCGCTGAGCCGGGCAATGACGCATTCTCCCGTCGCCTCTTGCCGAATGATCTCTGCAATGCCTTTCAGCGCCTCATCCCCGGTTTCATCACCATAAAGCTGGTTGTACAGCTTAAAATCATCTGCGTTAATGACGAGCAGTGTCCCGAAAGTATACTTCCCTTCCTCGCAGCAGGATTTCATCGTCTCATAAAAGCATTTGCGATTGGCGACACCCGTAAGATAGTCTCTCCTCGCCTCCTCGAAAGCCGCTTCATAGAGGCGGGAGTTTTTGATGGCGATGGAAGCGACAGCGTTGATGGAGGAAAGATAGTCGAGATCCTTTGGCGTATACCTGCTGCCGTTACTTTTTGCTGACAATAAGATAATGCCAACAAAATCCGGTGCGTCGCCGATCCCCGCAAAGCACTCGATCTGATGGCTGATAAGGCCCTGCTTTTCTTCCTTGCTCAAGGCTTCATAGCAGTCAGTAGCGATGTAATCTTTGGTCAGCATCAGGCCTTTCGCATCCTTTAACGGGTAAAGCAGATCTGCGCCGTGAGGTATCAAAAACATGCCGTGCTCTCTGTCGCTCAGCTGCAGTCGGTAGTCCCCCTGCTCGTCTTTAAGAAAAATGTAGATGCGTTCCGAAGAAAGTGTGTTGCTGATGATACCCATAAGTTCTGTCAGTATCTCCTGCAGACTCATGAGATAGGACATCTTCTTGCTGAATTTGATGATGCTCTTGGACTGGGCATTCTCTTCACTTTCAAAAATCTTGTCAAGAAGCAGTCTGAGAAGGGTATAAACGATGATCGTAACGAGAACCACCGTCAAGGCGATAGAAAAGGTGATCTTTGTCTCTGACATAGAAAAAGATTGCTCCAGAAAACGTTTGTATTCCGGTATGACGCTGTAGATCATCAGCATAGCGATGAGAAACGCCGCACAGTAGCAGTTGGCTCTCGATACCAGAGCATTCAATTTAAAGAGCCTTTTCCTGTAGAGAGCGTAATACATACAGGCCGCCATGACGATGCCCGAACAAATGTCGATAGGGATGCCTTTGAGCGCAGGGATGAGAATCACACTATTACCTGCAATCAGGGTGAAGATCCCCAGCCAGATGGGACGCAGCCGTCTCCTGGAAAATGCGTTTTGTTCACTGTTCTCCAGAGCCATCTTTGCGCACTCGAACAAAGAGCCCGCCGCGGCAATGAAGAAAAACACAACCGGCCATGAAAAATCATATATGTAGACATTTCCATCCAGGGACTTTACGACTTCCGGCGCCTGCAAAAGGAGTCCTGTAGCATAGTTGAAGATGAGCAGGCCGGCCGTCACCGCAGACCAAAAGTAAACGTGGTAGGTTCTCTGCACTTCCATGAATTTTCTCAGGAAGATGAACAGCATCAGCGGAATGGTCAAAAGCCCGGTCAGTGATACATGGAACCAAAAGTCCACCGACGGCCAATATCCCATCCGCATAAACCAAGATCCGCCTGTCCATATGATCATCGTGAACAGAAGCCCGATCAATCCGTTAATCTGACTGTTCCGCTTTGTCGTCAAAAGAGAGATCATCTGAAAGATATAACAGAGGAGTACAATAGCTGGCACCATAGCAAAACTGTACATATTGACTTTCTCCCCTCTTCACTTATTCGCATGTTTCTAATATAATACTACAAAACTGGTTTCTATTTCAATAAAAATGGCAAAAGTCTTGGAATTAATGGATTTCACCCCTGCCTCTCTAAAATCAAGGCATCTATGTCATCAAAAGCGTTCTGCAGCCGTTCGCAATGGTAGAGTTCATATAAGCTGTAAATAAAATCCGTTAATCCTAAGTTGTCCCACTGTTTCAGCACCTCGGAGGCTGTAGTCTCTTTCGCCTCGGCGTAGCGTTCAATCAGATAGATAAAAAATTCAGCTTCTTTACTCATTCTTCATCACTCCTTAAATACAGCGAATTGCGAGGATCACCCGTTACCTTCTCGCTTTCCCACATAGTAAAAACGATACGCGGACTCGTCGCGTAGATTTCCAACTTACGAACGGCTTCCTTGCTTATAAATCAATCACCATGCGCTTTTACCTGTCTTAAGCAAATTGTCAATATCCATATAGGCATTTTCAATTCGCTCAGTATGATAAATCCAATAGTTGTCATATATTTTCTGCGTGATATGGCATGCTTCCCATTCATTGAGAACGTCACCTGTTTTTCTATTTTTATCCGCAGCATAATATTCCAGCAAGTACATGAAGAACTTCATCTCTTCTGTCACGTCATTCACCCCTTATATACACAGAATTCCTTGGGTCGCCGGTTACTTTTTCGCATTCCCAGATTTCAAATAATGCCCCCGCTCCGAAATCGGTCATACCACAGTCTGCATTCTCCAACATTTCATGGGTCTTCGAGCATACAAACGCCTTAAGAGCATCCATTTGACTTAAGCCATACTTCTCAGCTATCATCATAACGACCTCGTTGTTGTAATAATCTATGACTTCAGGTTCTAATCGTTTCATTCAAATTTCACCCCACTAAATTTCAATTTTGCTAGCGCTTTTTCCGTTTTAAAAGCATACTGGTCCTTTAATTTCTGCGGAAGCAAAAGCTGAATTGCAATGTCCTCAGAAAAATATCCCTTCAAATAGTTGTTAATCGTACGAATCGCCTGGTCGTTTGCAACTGGTCCGATAACAACATCATAGGCATCTTCTGCAAATTTATCTGTACGATTTTTAGAAATATATTGAAGCCACTCCCTGCCCGCTACATCAAAGGTCAGGCATTTTAACTTTTCTAATTCTTCTTCCTCAATGTTAAAAACAGAAATTGTAGGGACGCCCTCTTCCCGCCTGCTAGTAGTACGAACCGCCCATTTTTTCGCCTGTTCATAATCACTGGTCAGATAAAATCCTGTGCCAAAGTCTAACAATCTTTTCGACTCTATTATTTTCGGTTTTTTTACTTCTACGTTACTACCGTGATATAAAATCATAACAACCCCTCTCAATATGTAATTGTATTATACCACATTTTCTGCCCACCTTGCGAAAATTCAGCAGATCCCCTGCTGAAATCAAAAAGGCGCCGCCTTGACCTTTTCCGTTAAAGCTGCGCCTTTTGTTTAATCCTTTATTTTGTATACCACCTGTGCTCTCCTCTTGGAACCATCCAGATGTCTTGCCATGGCCTCTTTGGCTTTGACAACATCCCGTTCCTTAATAGAGTCGAGTATCGCTTTGTGTTCTTGAAAGATTTCGTCCAGATATTCCTGCTCGTAGAACAGCACCTTTCTGGTCTGTTCGATGTATTCCTTGTAGGATCTGAGCACCTGGGCCATAAAGCGGCTTCCAGTGGCATTGTAAATAATATCGTGAAAATCCGTGTTGAGCTCCCGAACCTTTCGTCCGTCTTTCCGCGTCGTATAGAACTCCATCAGATCGCTCTGATCCTGAAGATCCCCGATCTCCTCTGGTGTGATCCTGCTGACTGCCCATTCCACGGCAAGAACCTCCAGAGCCTTTCTGACAGCATAGATGTCCTCGATGTCCTGTTTGGTAAAGCCTTTGGCAAAGCAGCCCCGATTGGGGATGTAGTCAATCAAACCCTCGTTCTCAAGCTGTTTAAAAGCCTCTCTGATGGGCGTCCTGCTCACTCTCAGTTCCGTCGCTATCTGATTTTCCTTGATCTTTTCCCCAATCTTATATTCCCCCTTGAGAATTCTATCTCTGATGATGTCCGCGATCTCGTCAGTCAGTGAAAATGTATTAGAGAATTGATTGCTGTCAGTCATATTTCGCTCCTTGTTACCCAAAAATTACTTACCCTATATTTATATCATTATAGAATGTGATTTTCAAGTATTTGTGTGTGGAAGTCGAAATCTTTTATCTGCAGATAATATTCTGCGGAGTCAACCAGCGCTTTCATCGGGCAGAGTCCGATAATCTCTGTACCGGTGACCACCACGCCATATCTCTTCGCCTCAGCTTTTACCAGTTCCGTCACCCGATAGAGCGGTGTCTGCTCAAAGTTGGTCATGTTGATGGAAACCTGTGCGTATTTCTTGCCTGTTACCTCATCTTCAATATCAAAACCCATAGCTTTGACGCATTTGAGTCCGCCGTCTTTTTCCCTGATGATCTTGGCGATATTTTTTGCAATCTGCACATCGTCTGTATTCAGGTTCAGATTATATGCAACGAGCGGTGGTCTGGCGCCTACAGCCATGACACCTGCGGTAGGGTGAATCTTTCTGCCTCCAAAATCAGGCTCCCAATCCGGTTCCTGCACTTTTTCGGCCATGCCCTCGAACTGTCCTTTTCTGATCTTCACCAGGTTCTGTCTCTCCGGCCTGGCTGCAGAGTATTCATAGAGGAATACCGGTACGCCTGCTTCTTCCGCAATTCTTGCGCCCACGACTTTGGAAAGCTCCACGCAATCCTCTGTGGTACAGTCTTTGATAGCCAGGAACGGCATCACGTCAACCGCACCCATTCTTGGATGTTCGCCTGTGTGCTGTGTCAAGTCAATCAGCTCAGCCGCCTTCTTTACCAGTTTTACGCTGGCCTCTTCCACGCCCTTTGCATCACCGATATAGGTGATAACGGTTCTGTTGTGGCTCTCATCGGATGAATAGTTGAGCAGTGTGCAGCCCGGTGTCGTTCTGATCTGGTCCACACACGCTTCGATAACTTCCGGTCTTCTTCCTTCGCTGATATTAGGAATGCTTTCAATAATCTGTGCCATTTTTCTTTACCTTTCTCTATCAAACAAAATTATAAGCTCTCTGCTACTTGATTGTAAAGTTCGTGAGCGATGCCGTCGGCTTCGTCAAACATCTTCTGTCCTTCCTCGGCATAGTATTTGGCCTTTGCCTCGTCTTTGACACCTGGAAGGTTGATCTTCACGTTGAGCCATGCGCCTTTGATGCATCCTGTCAGATTGAGGATGGCAACGCCCAGGTCGCTGGCGGCGTTGGGGTTGGACTTTCCAATCATGGTCTTCGCCAGCATCAGTCCTTCGTAGCCCAGCTGCATGGTTCTGAAAGGAACTTCTGTGGAAACCAGGGTTCCATCGGCGATGGCCTGCTTTCTGGCAGCCTTTTCTTCGTCTGTCTCTTTTGTCATTTTAAATGCCGCCGCAACCAGATTGAAGGCTTCCGTATCCTTGTCGATACCCTCTACCAGCTCCTGATAGAGCGGCATACCCTTTTCCTTGGCATTCTGGCAAATCTCCTGATAATCTGCGTACTTTTCTTTGCCGAGGGTCAGATCGGCTACCATCATGAACAAAGCCACTCCCTGCGCTCCGGCAAGGGCGCTGACGGAACCGCCGCCTGGCGCCGGTGCATCGGATTTTAGGACGTCGAGATATTCCTTTACCTGCATATCAACTAATTTCATTATACTAAGTTTCCTCCCTTTATAACTTGTAACGCCAAGTTCGATCCAAATCGATAACATAACATTTCCATATTCGGCGCATCCCAGATGACCAGGTCACCCTGCTTGCCCGGTTCCAATGTGCCCACTTTGTCGCCGCGGTTGATGGCACAGGCCGGATTGATGGTCACTGCCGTCAAAATTTCCTCTGGCAGCAGTTTGTACTTCAGACAACCCAGGTTCATGACGAACTGCAGGTTGAGAGAAGGACAGGAGCCCGGGTTAAAGTCGGAGGCCATCGCCACCGGAATTCCCATTTCGATCATCTTTCTTGCCGGCGCAAAATTCGCGCCCAGATAGAAGGAGGTCGCAGGCAGGCACATGGCGGTGGTTCCCGCCTTTGCCATGGATTCGAGTCCTTCCTCATTGATGGTGATCAGATGCTCACAGCTGACTGCTCCCATCTCTCCTGCCAATACAGAACCGCCGATGGCCTCAATCTCGTCTGCATGAATCTTCAGATCAAAGCCGTGCTCCTTTGCACACTCCAGGTACTTCTTGCTCTGGTCGTAGTTAAAGACGGAATCCTCCGTGAACACGTCGGCAAATTCCGCCAAATCGTGCTCTTTTACATAAGGAAGCAGTTTTTCGCAGAGCATGTCGATAAACTCGTCGGCTCTGTCTTTGTATTCCTCTGGAATCGCATGGGCGCCCATAAACGTAGCGACGATATCCATCGGATGATCCTGATTGAGTTTTTTCAGAACCTCCAGCATCTTGACTTCTGTGTCAAAGTCAAGCCCGTAACCGCTCTTGGCTTCGCAGGTGGTGACGCCAAAACCCATCATCTCGTCCAGAAAGCCCTCTGTCTTTTGATACAATTCCTCAAAGCTCGCCGCTCTGGTCTTTCTGACCGTGTCCAGAATCCCGCCGCCTGCTCTAAGGATATCCAGGTATCCTGCACCTTTCAATTTGAGCGGGATCTCATTCTGACGATAGCCGCCAAATACCATATGGGTATGTCCTTCTACCAGACCCGGTGTGACCAGGTTTCCCTCGGCATCTATGACGGTGTCTGCCGCTTCTGCTCCAGCAGGGAGGTTCCCTTCAGCAGTGATTTCCCTAATTATACCATCTTCGATCAAGATGGCAGCATCCTGCAGCTTCAGGTTTTCCGCCTGCTCTGTTCCCTTGTGGCTGTAACTGCCGACTGGCGTCTGCAGACAGCCGATATTTTTCACTAATAATGTCGCCATTTATTTATCCTCTATCTATTTCTCATCCAAAAGGATTTCTAAGGCTCTCTCGTACTTTTCTTTGTACCAGCCCTTTTGGGAGATGGTAACGGATCGTGAACGCGCATTTCTGGATTCGTCCAGATTGTGCTTTAAATCTGCGATTTTTACTTCTGTTGCAATCGGATTGCTTTTGATCGCTCTGATATAATCGTAATAGTCTTCTTTTCCGTGGGTCAGAAGAATGACTGCTTCTACAACTTCCGGCGGAAACTTTTCTGCCAGGTCTGCTTTTTTGTACATGGTATCTTCGAGAATGTCATGAAGCAGTGCAACACACGTTGTCGTCTCGTCACTCATCTCTTCTGCGATATGGGCAGGATGGAAAATGTACGGGATACCGCTCTTGTCCGTCTGTCCGTGATGTCCTCTGTATGCCATCTTCATCGCTGCTTCTGTTAAAGGTGTATAAATCATGTTTCTTTCCCTCCGTAATGTGATAATACCGCGAGAGACTGCATAAATACAGCCTCTCGCAAGCTTCTTTCTTATTTTACAAATTCATCTACCATCTTGTCAACGAGATCTTCATCGGCCATATATGGAATGGTGATATGGCCCTTGCCGTCGTAATTCTTGTTGTATTCCACTGATGTAGAAACTGCGTTCTCGTTTCTCGCCCAGTTTCTTCTGGCAACGCCACCCATGACGTCCCACATCATCGCAGAATTGATGATTTCGTCTACGCGTTCGCTTCCGTCAAGGAGCAGTCCAAAACCTCCGTTGATAGCTTTGCCGATTCCCACGCCGCCGCCGTTATGCAGTGCGCAGAGGGACATGCCTCTTGCCGCATTTCCGGCAAAACACTGTACAGCCATGTCCGCCATGACGTTAGAACCGTCTTTGATATTGGAAGTCTCTCTGAACGGAGAGTCGGTGCCGGATACGTCGTGGTGGTCTCTTCCCATCATGATCGGTCCGCATTTTCCCTCTCTGACCAGCTTATTGAAAGCCAAGGCGATATCTCTTCTGCCCTCTGCATCCTGATAGAGAATTCTTGCCTGGGTTCCAACGACGAGTTTGTTCTTCTTTGCGTCTCTTACCCAAACCCAGTTGTCTCGATCCTGTGCTCTTCTTTCAGGATTGATGCAGTCCATAGCAGCCTGATCTGTCGCATCCAGATCTTCCGGCTTTCTGGACAGGCAGACCCATCTGAAAGGTCCGTATCCGTAGTCAAAGAGAACCGGTCCCATGATATCTTCTACATAAGAAGGCCAGATGAATCCGTCCTTATCATCGTAACCATTCTTTGAAATTTCTTTGATGCCAGCGTCATACATAGCCTTCATGAAGGAATTACCATAGTCAAAGAAGTAGGTTCCCTTCTCGGTCAATGCTTTGATCGCTTTGTAATGTCTGTGAAGTGTCTCATCTACTTTCTTGCAGAACAAATCTCTGTCCTCATGAAGCAGCTCTGTTCTCTGATCAAATGTCAGTCCTGCAGGGCAGTAACCGCCGTTATACACATTGTGGCAGGAGGTCTGGTCTGACAGAAGGTCGATGTGGAAGTTCTTCTCTACTGCCGCTTCTAAGAGGTCCACGATGTTTCCGTGGTAGGCAATGGAAATGCTTTCCTTCGCTGCCAATTTTTCATTAGCCGTCTTGAAGATTTCGTCGATGTCGTCCATGACCACGTCAACCCAGCCCTGGCTGTGTCTCGTTTCGATTCTGGAGTAATTCACCTCGTCAAAGATGCCGACTGCATTGGCGATGTTCGCAGCCTTTGGCTGTGCGCCGCTCATGCCGCCAAGACCTGAGGATACAAATGTATGACCTGCAAGGTCTCCCTGTTCGGATACGCCCAGATATTTTCTGCCTGCGTTAAGGATGGTGTTGAAGGTTCCGTGTACGATGCCCTGCGGTCCAATGTACATCCAGCCGCCGGCTGTCATCTGTCCGTAGTTGGCAACACCCATCTCTTCCGCGATTTCCCAGTCGTCCAGATTATCATACTGTCCAACCATTATGGAGTTGGTGATGATGACTCTCGGTGCCGTCGGTTTTGATGGGAAAAGACCGAGAGGATGTCCCGACTCTACTACGAGGGTCTGGTCCTCTGTCAGTTCCTCCAGGTATTTCTTAATCAGTCTGTACTGCAGCCAGTTCTGGCAGACCTGGCCTGTTTCGCCGTATGTAACCAGTTCGTAAGGATAGAGCGCAACATCGAAGTCCAGATTGTTTTCGATCATGACCTGGAAAGCCTTGCCTGCCAGGCATTTACCCTTGTATTCATCAATTGGCTTTCCATACATTCTGCCTGTCGGTCTGTATCTATAGGCGTAGATTCTGCCGCGGGTAGTCAGCTCTTCCATGAACTCCGGCGCCAGTTTTTCGTGGAGTTCCTCAGGCACATAGCGAAGCGCGTTCTTCAGCGCAATCTTCGTCTGCTCCTTAGTCAGTCTGAAGCCTCTGTCCGGTGCTCTTCTGATTCCTTCCTCAAACTCAGGATAGTCAGGATATTCTGCATCCAGTTTGATGGTCATAGCGCCTGCAATTGTCTTGTTATCTAACATATGTAAATCCTCCTTATTTTAACGTTACGACTTTTTCTACTGCTTCCAGCAAGCTGTTGTCTTTGATCATCTCGTCAAACTTGACCAGTTCGTCGTGCATGATGATGTCCTGATCGATTGGATCGGACAGGGTTCTGATGTAATCGTAAGCAGCTTTTGTCGCCGGTGCCAGATTCTCTACTTTGCTCTCGCCGATTTCTTCTCGTAACCAGATGCCCTGTGCGGCAGATGCCAGCTCGATGCCGATCACCTTTTGCGCATTATCGAGAACCATAGCCGCTGTCCTTGCGGAAGTCGTGCCCATGGATACGTGGTCTTCCTGGTTACCTGAGGATGGAATGGAATCCACGCAGGCAGGATGGTCGTAGACTTTGTTTTCTGAAACCATGGAAGCCGCTGCATACTGGGCGATCATGAAACCGGAGCAGACGCCGCCGTGCTTTGTCAGGAAGCCAGGCAGTCCTTCGGAAAGGGCCGGGTTGATCAGTCTCTCCGCTCTTCTTTCGGAAACGTCAGCTAACTCTGAAATGGCCATCTTCATGAAGTCGAAGGCCAGCGCCATCGGCTGTCCGTGGAAGTTTCCGCCTGAGATGACTTCATCCTCGTCCGGGAATACCAGCGGATTATCTGTAACCGCGTTAATTTCTTTTGATACGACGTCATAGACATATTTGATGGCATCTCTTGATGCACCGTGAACCTGCGGGATACATCTCAGAGAGTATGGATCCTGCACTTTGGTCGGCTGTACATCAAAAGCGTTCTTGCTGCCTTCTAGTAAGGTAAGTAAGTTCGCTGCCACGATTTTCTGTCCTTCGTGGCCCCTCAATTCCTGTACCTTTGGATCGTATGCCTTTGTAATTCCATGTAAAGCTTCGGCTGTCATCGCTGTGGCGATATCTGCAACTTTGAGCAGACGCATTGCATCCCAGAGCACATTGACGCCTACCGCGGTCATCATCTGTGTGCCGTTATTGAGGGCAAGGCCTTCTTTTGCTGCCAGCTCTACCGGTGTGATGCCAGCTTCCTTCATCGCCTCTGCCGCATCTACTGTCTGTCCTTTATACTCAACTTTGCCCAGTCCGATCAAACCCAACGCAATATGAGACAGCGGAGCCAGATCACCCGACGCGCCAAGGGAACCTTTTCTAGGAATTACCGGATGTACTCCGGCGTTGAGCATGTCTACCAATGTCTGTACAGTGGATAGTCTGATGCCGGAATTTCCTCTCGACAGTGCGTTGCAGCGAAGCAGCATTGCTGCTCTTACATACTGTCTCGGATATGGCTCACCCAGAGCACAAGTGTGGCTTATGATCAGATTTTTCTGCAAATCGGCTGTTTCTTCTTTAGAAATCAATACGTTGGCAAATTTGCCGAACCCTGTCGTCAGGCCGTAAATCACTGCGCCCTCTTCCAGCTTCTTTTCGATATAGTCCCTCGCCTTCTGTATTGCTTTCTGCGCCTCAGGGGCAATCTCTACTTTTTCATCTTCGCGGCAAACGCGGATGACTTCCTCAACTGTGAGGTCACGTCCATTAATAACAACTGCCATAGTAATCTCTCCATTTCTTCTTAAATCTTTATGCAGATAACTGCATAATTATTAACCAATCACATCATTTTTTCGATAACTAATATTATACAATTTTTCAGAAAATAACTCCATACTTTTTTGATAAAAAACTTAAAAATATCAGCCTTTTCGGCGTAATGTCAGAAAATTCTATACCATCCCAGCCGGATGTTTTTTGACTTTAAAGCTTTACCGTGATATCACTTTACTCTGTATATTTATTAAATACAGCATACTTGTGTGTGGAAGGATTGAAAATACTGGGCGGCGCAAGTTTTTCTTGCCGGCTGATTGTACAAGCAAAAAAACAAGACCAATACGTATTGTCTTAGAATAAGGCCTTGGGATTTTTTAATAAATATACAAGTCTTCCATATTTATTTCGATTTTTTCTATACTCCTTTAAGGCAAAAATGGTATAATGAACGCACGGTCTTACAGCGTTGCTGCGAGGAAGCGTTCATTGAATCATGTGCTGCGATTCTATCTTTAAAGGAATGCACATGGTATAATGGTTCCACGATCTGTGCGGCGTTGCCGAGCGGAAGGAACCATTGAATCATGACGTTCGATTCTGTTTTTAGCGGTATCGTCATGGTATAATAAACGCACGGTCTTACAGCTTCGCTGTAAAGGAAAATCACAAATATTTATAGGGGAAAAAGAGATGATGAAAAGAAAGAAAACACTCAGCATGTTGCTGATCCTGACATTGGTTTTCTCCATTGTATTTAGCAGCGTAACAATTTCAGATGCAGCTACATACACCGGGAAATACTGGTTAAAGGTTAACGAACAGAGGAATGTCATTACAGCCTATAAAAAGGTTGACGGCAAATGGAAACCGATCAGAGCGATGCTCTGCTCTACCGGATTAGGCGGTGCTACGCCAAAGGGGACTTTTTACACACAGGGGAAATGGCGCTGGGGTGCGCTGATGAACGATGTCTACGGTCAATACTGTACTCACATTACCGAAGATATTTTATTTCATTCGGTATATTACAAAGATAATTACAAAAAAAACACACAGGTGACAAGCCAGTTCAATCTGTTGGGCAGCGCAGCCTCGCATGGCTGCATCAGGCTTTCTGTCATGGATGCAAAATGGATTTATGACAACTGCAAAGTGGGAACCAAGGTGACGGTTTACAGAAGCTCGACTTCTGGGCCGTTGGGAAAACCCAAACCGATCAAAGTGTCACAGAGTCGTTACGCCTACTGGGACCCGACAGATCCCGATTCGGCAAACCCGTATTATATTATACGAAAGCCGGTGATTACGGTATCCTCAAAGAAAAAGCTGAACGCGCAGTATGGCAGCAAGTACGACCTGAAGTCCTATGTCAATGCTAAAGATCCTAACACTTTTATGAATCTGAAATCCAGAATCAAAGTCAGCAAGGTATTGAAATACTCTTCTGCTAAGAAGAAATATGTGAAAGGCACCTTCTCCACCAAATCGCTGGGTACCTATAAGGTTACTTATACAGTTAACGACCCTTACAGCAAATCAGCATCCAAGACCATCAAAATCAAGGTGGTAGACAATCTGAAGGCACCTGTCATATCGGGAGCCAAGAATCGCACCGTGACTTGGGGAGATAAGGATGCGCTGGGCAAGGTGACGGCAAAGCAGGCTTCTGCCAGCAGAACTTCTGCCATCAAAACCCATATCAAAGAGCCCGGCAGCAGTGAATACAAGATTTACTCCTATGCCAGCGCAAAGAAATACGTCTTTGACAAAGCAGGAACTTACAATGTGAAATACGTGGTCAAAAATAAGTATGCGCCATATAAATCCGCCTCGAAAACCATCAAAATCACCGCAAAGAAAACTGCCGTGAATATGGATCCTGTGCTGACCATGCCGGAAAATAAGGCAGTTGTGCTCGGCACAGGCAACGCCTTCGACGGCGTATCGGCAATACACAACGGAAAAGATGTCACCGCCCAAATCAAAATCAGCATCATTGCGCCAGGGCAAGCCGACTATACTGACTATAGCCACGAAGCTGCCAAAGCTTACGTCTTTAATCAGGTCGGAGAGTACAAGATTCAGTATTCTATAAAAAACCAATATGCACCTTATCAGACCGTGACGAAGACGTTGACGGTGACCGTCAGCCCACAAGGCGCATTGCCCATTTAACGATGCGCCCGGCAATACAACAAACAAAAGACGCCTTGCAAATCCGCATCTTGCAAGGCGTCCCCTCTTCATCTACGTCTTTAATTACTTTTTTCTATTTACTCTTTTGTCTCGTCCAGCCGGGTCATCGTGATGCCCAGATATCCGAACAAGACGGACACGAGGGGGTTGATGATGTTGAAAAGGCAGTAGGGCACGTAAACCCACGGCGCCAACCCCAAGGTAGCGATCATATAGGCACCGCATCCGTTCCAGGGAATCAGCGAGGATGTAATAGTTCCGCAGTCCTCGAGCACTCTGGACAGATTTTTCGGATGCAGGTTATGTTTTACGTACTCCTCTTTGTACATTTTGCCCGGCACGATGATAGACAGCATCTGTTCTCCTGTGGTAAAATTCAGCCCGATGGAAGTCAGCCCTGTCACCAGCACCAGTGACCCTCTGCTCGTGATCAGCTTTGACAGATGGGAGGTGATGCTTTCAATCATGCCCGTCTTTTCCAAAACCCCGGCAAACATCATTGCCAGCAGAATCAGAGATACGGTCCACATCATGGAGTCCAGTCCGCCTCGGCTCAGCAGTTCATCTAACGAGGCAATCCCTGTATCACTGGCATATCCATAGTGCATGCAGTCAACGATATCGCCGATGCCAACACCCTGATAGATGATTGCCAAAATTCCAGCAAAGACGGCACCTGCCACCAGCCCTAAAATCGCAGGCACCCTGAGCACGGCCAGGACGATGACCAGAATCGGCGCCAGCAAAAGCACCAGGCTGACGGTAAAATTGTTTTTGATATTCTCGCTGAGTGTCACCAGTTCAATGGCATCCATAGACGTCGCTGTATGATTCAAGCTGATGATAGAGAAAATCACCAGACAGATTACATAAGTCACACCTGTCGTGAAAAACATGTGCTTGATGTGGGTATACAGATCGACCCCGGCGGAGGCAGAAGCCAGATTGGTGGTATCTGAAAAAGGCGACATTTTGTCTCCGAAGTAGGATCCGGAAATGATGGCTCCTGCAATCATCGGCAGTTCGTAGCCCATGCTGGTGCCAATGCCGACAAAGGCGATCCCCACCGTCGCTACTGTAGTCCAGGAGCTGCCTATGGAGATGGACACGATGGAACATACGATCAAAACACAGGGCAGAAATAATTTCGGGCTGATAATGGCGAGGCCATAGTAAATCATCGTCGGCACAACGCCGGAAAGCATCCACGTCCCGATGACCACGCCCACTGTCATCAGTATGAGAATTGCAGACATGCTGTTGTTGATGGCTGCTTTGATTCCTTCTTCCAGCTCAGACCATTTCATCTTCAATACGAACATTGCGATCAAAACGGTTACGACCGTGGTCATCAGCATCGGGATATGGGGCGATGAGCCGATAAACTTCATGCCCGAAATGATGCTGATGATCAATATGAGCAAGGGGATCAGTGAAATCCATAAGCTTGGCAAAGTTTTTTTCTTGTTTTCCATTTCGTCCTCCTATTCCTTCACTACGATGGAAAATCCGTCGAATCCGTACTCCATCAGCCGCTCCGGCTCCTCCAGATACCCGTGATTGAGGTTTTCCAGCAATTTTCCAGAAGCTTTTTTTTCTTTGATGGACAGCAGCGCGTCCCTCAGCTCGGTCAGCTTTTCCGGTGCGATGATAAAATCATTATGGGATGCATAAACTGCCTTCAGGTTTGGATACTTCTGTACGACTTTGGCAATGGAGTCTGCATATTTGTCCAAACTTGATTTTCCAAACTCCTTGCAGTCAAAATGGATGTACAGCGCACCCAGGTAGAACATATCGCCGCAGAGCAGGATATCGTTGGTCCTGTCATACAGCATGATGCAGTCGTCGCTATGGCCCGGCGTGCGCACATACTCCAAAGTGCGGCTGCCTAAGTCAAAGGTTTCTCCATCTTCTGCGATTTCCACCCTATAGGGTTTGATGTGGAAGGTGTCTGGATCAAAGCCCTCCGGGAAACCAAACAGGAACATGTCTTCCTCCATTTGATTTCCCAGGGAATGACTCGGAATCCCATTCTCGGCGATGGCTCTCGCATATGGATCATCTGGTATCATCACCTTGTCAAAACGCCAGTTGTCTCCGATATGGTCAAAGTGGAAATGACTGTTTATCACCACCAATTCTCCCTGATACAATTCATCGATCACCGCTTTGATGTTGCAGATCCCCATGCCCGTATCAAAGAGCAGCGCTCTCTGGCTGCCGATCACCAGGAATGCGTTGACCTCCTGAAAATGCTGCGGCTCACAGATCGCATAAATATCGCCCGGCAGCTTATAACAGGAAAACCAGTTCTGACCGTTGGCCAAGTTTACTTCCTCGTACTTCTGATAATATTCTCTTTTTTCCGGTGTCTTCCATTTCATAGCAAAATCTCCTCTCATGGATCCAATGTATTTGTTATTTTTATCTTATTGCAAATCTCATGCCACGATCAAAATCCGAAAATTCCAACAATGCATTGTGCAGGTTGTCGCGCTGTGGTAAAATATATCTTGACAAGTAAAAATATTTTTCATCCGGCAGGAGGATATACGGTGGATTATTATAAAGACATGGCAAAAAGCATCTTTCAGATGCGCAATTTTTTCGATGAAATATCAATTATTGATCAGGACGGTTACATCCAGTATTGCGAAATTTTTATTCCGGGTGTCTACAGCTTTACCGCAGATGAAATCGTAGGAAAACATATCTTTGAGGTGTTCTCTTCTTCATCCCAGGAAAACAGTGAGATTCACAAGGTTCTGACTACAGGCAGATCCATTACTTTCTTTGAAGAAAACTGTGTGACTTACAAAGGCGACATCGTCAAGGGTTACAGCAGCATCTACCCCCTCTATAAGGACGGAAAAATTGCCGGCGCAGCCGTGGCCCTGAAATTCCTTCAATCAGAATCCGAAAACCAGCGAATTGAGGTGATGAACTATAACAGTGCGCGGAGGGGCAGCCAGTTTCACTATACTCTGGACAATCTGATCACCAAAGACCCCTACATGCTCTCTCTCAAAAAGATCATCAAAAAAATTGCCCCTTCTGATTCTTCTATTTTGATTCAGGGCGCTACAGGAACGGGTAAGGAAATCGCAGCCCAATCCATCCACTACGAGAGCTTCCGCCAGGCACAGCCCTTCATCTCCCAGAACTGCTCCGCAATCCCCGTCAACCTGGTGGAGAGCACCTTCTTTGGCACAGAAAAAGGCAGCTATACCGGTGCTGTGTCCAGCAAGGGCTTGTTTGAACTGGCAAAGGGAGGCACCCTTTTTCTTGATGAGATCAACTCTATGGATTTTGCCGTGCAGGGAAAGATACTGAAGGCCATTGAAGACAAGAAGATCAGGCGTATCGGAGGCCACGACCTGATTCCCATCGACGTGAGAATCATCGCCGCCGTCAACGAGGATCCCTTTGAAGCCATGGAAAACAAGAGACTGCGCCCGGATCTGTTTTACAGGCTCAACGTCAACGCACTCTATCTGCCGCCTCTAAGGGAGCGGTCAGGGGACATCGACTATGTCACAGAATATTACATTCATTATTATAATCAGATCAAGGAAAAGCAGATATCATCTGTTGAGAAAAAAGTCCAAGACCTCTTCAACTCCTACGCCTGGCCGGGAAACCTTCGCGAACTGCGCAATGTCATCGAAGGTGCCTTTAATCTGGCTGAGGGAAAAGAAATCACCATGGCAGACCTGCCTAGATATCTCCAGGAAAAATACAGACAAAACCAAGATTCTTCCTCAAAGAGTTCCAGCAAGGACACGGTCTACAATGATCGCCTATCCTATCAGGAAAACCTGGACAATGCTGAACGAAAAATCCTGAGGGAACAGCTTTCTCGCTTTGACTCAAAAAAAGATGCCGCAAAACATCTGGGACTGAGCAAGCAAGCACTGAACTACAAGCTCAATAAACTCAATATGAAGGAAGAGAACTAAAAGAATAGAAAAGAGGCTGCCTATCCCAAAGGCCAGCCTCTCATTTACTTCTTATTCAGCTAAAAACGCTCTTCTGCCGCTTTCGCGTGGCCTTCCAGCCCTTCGCCATAGGCCAGCCTGGAAACCAGCGGTGCGATGGCTTTTGATGCCTCCAGGGTCATGCTCTGGTGAGTACAGGTCTTGAGGAAGGTTCCCACCCATACGCCTCCAGTGTAACGAGACGCTCTGACCGTCGGCAGGGTGTGGTTTGTGCCTGAAGCGTAATCTCCAAAGACCTCTGCTGTATTTCCACCGACGAACAGGGAGCCGTAGTTATACAGCTTCTCGATAATCTCATCCGGATTCTCTATGTTTACCTCAAGGTGTTCTGGTGCATATTCATTGGACAGTTCTACGGCTTCGTCCAATGTATCCACAACGATGACTTCCCCATAGTCGTCCCAGGACCTGCGGGCAATGCCTGCTGTTGCAAGAATCTCAAGCTCCGCCTTTACGTCCTCAATCACCTGCTCTGCAAAAGCCTCGCAGGTGGTGACCAGAATCCCCTTAGCGTTAGGATCGTGTTCCGCCTGAGCGAGAAGGTCCGCAGCAATGGTCTTGCTATCCGCCTTATCGTCAGCGATGACGAGAACCTCACTAGGTCCTGCAACAAAATCGATCCCGATCTGACCGTAGCACTGGCGTTTCGCCTCGGTTACATATTGGTTTCCCGGACCGACGATCATGTCCACCGGTTTGATTTCTTCCGTGCCGTAGGAAAATGCTGCCACTGCCTGAGCGCCGCCAACGGCGTAGATTTCATCCGCTCCGGCAAGATCCATAGCCACCAGTGTCTTATAGTGTATCTTCGACGTGCCTTTGACCGTAGGAGAACAGGCCGTCACTCGCTTGACGCCCGCCACCTTTGCCGGCGTGACCAGCATCAGGGCCGTAGAGTAAAGAGGATAACCTCCGCCTGGAACGTAACAGCAGCAAGAGGATACCGGGATGATCCTGTGGCCCAGAAAAATCCCCGGCTGAGGCGAATAATTCTCCAGTTCTGTCACGGTTGCCCGCTGGGCTTTTGCAAAACCTTCGATGTTGGACTTAGCCTCTTTTAAGTCTGCAAGCTCCTGTTCTGACATCTGCCCGTAAGCTTCTTCGATTTCCTCACGGCTGACCCTCAGCTTTCCGCGATGGCAGTCGTCAAAGCGCTCGTTATATTCCCTCAAAGCCTGGTCTCCATTTTTGCATACGTTATCTATGATCGCAGTCACTGCGTCGCGGAGCACGCGATTATCCTCCGCGGTTCGTTCCTTTGATTTCTTGATTATTTTCATTTTCTCACCTCTTTGTCTATATTGATCTGCCTTGCAGTTTATCACATTACTATATTAAAGCAAAAGATTGTCTGCTTGTCAAGGGATCGTGTGTGAATTGTCACGGCAAACGCATGAAAACCTAAGATACAGACGTAGTAGTCACGGCGTTCAACCCACCCGTGCCCGGCAACGGACAGGATGTCAAGAAGTTCCGGTATGGCCGTGATCTCATTGCTCTTCTCGTCGGTGAATACCTGGCCCAGCACCAGGCCGTCTTCGCTCAGCCATGCATTCACCACGTGCAGGGCCTTTTTTGCCTTGTCCCGGGTTCCGCGCACAGCTGCGCCATGCACCCAGGTG
>URXI01000026.1 GCA_900551775.1 uncultured Eubacterium sp.
GTGTCAGGTTGTAACCTCGGATTAGATGTCACGATTTGAGACAGTAGATTAGATGTCAGATATTTGGGGATGATTTTTTGAAAACGAAAACAGATGACAACCAATCCGGAAACTCGACCATTTTGGGTGGTTGTAGGTAGTGGAATAGATGTTTTATAAAAACGAAGGGAGATTATGTACTATGGAGTATAATGCGCTTGAGAAACAAACACTAGATATACTTGGGAGAACCGATTTCAAAGCCATTAAAAAAGATGAGACTGTAAGTATCACATCTATGCTCAGCAACATGCGTCCGGAGGTTGCCAAAGAGGCTATTAAGCAGTTCCCAGAACTTGCAAATCTTTTAAAAAGCTCCTTGTCAGAATGTAAGGAGATGCTTTCAAAGATTGTAGAAAGCGATGATGACAGTGTGCAGCATGTTTATGGCTCGGCAGACAAGGCCATGGATGATGCAACTCTTGGTAGAACTGAATTTATGGCATTTGCTGAAAAGGTTAGAGACGATTATAGCAAATGCCTTGATAATGAGAATTTAACACTCGAGGAAAAAAGTGAAATTCTCAAGGGTGAAATGGAAATCCTTAAAATGATGGATAGCAAAGAAAAAGAAGTACGCGCACAACAAGAGAGAATTCTTAGTACCGTTGACAATAAGGATTCAGAAAAAAGGCAGTTCAACTGGAAACTTGTCGGAGCTGCAAGTATGGCACTTGTAACTGTTATAGGAGTTGGAGCAGCGGCATTAGGCGGCAAAGTCGATTTGAAGCTTCCTAAGAAAAGTTGATATAAATAATGCTTGAGTAAGCTGACTTTGCGTATTCTTGATTTCTGAATTGACACCCTTTAAGGCTGTCTGAAGCTTTGTGGTATCGCCACCAATCTCGACAGTAATACCCTTTTCTACTTCCAGCCATAGGCTCCTCCTTTCCTGAATTTGGGCATAAGAAAAGCACCTGCCATTTCTGATAGATGCTTTAATCTCTTTTTATATCTTTATCTGTATGCTTTTATAAAATCATCTGGTGTGATCGCCGGAACCTCAGAATTTTCAAAATCTCTCACATTGCAGGTGATAATATAATCAGCACCGACATCCTTTGCACATTTATCCTGCAGACAATCCTCGAAATCCTCGAAGGAATCTTTTTCAATTGCGTCAATTATCTCTGCCTGGGATGCAGTTGCGACAGTGAATATTTCGCATATATCTTTCAGATTCTGTCTGCGAACACTGTCACTTCGTTTTCTCAGCACATACCAGAGAGTGGAAAGCGTATGGAATGCAATGTAGCCGGTACATTCGCCAACTGCACATTTTTTTACAATTTCCACAGACTCCTCAAGATATGGATCCTCACGATTCGTGATGTAATTCAGAAGGATGTTTGTATCAATCAATATTACCGAATTTCTCATTCATCGCTTCCTCCCTTTCAACATCATAATCAATTGCTTCTGTAGCAGCCTTTCTGGATGCCTCAAGCCTTGCGAAAGCTTCCAGCCTGTTATTGTTATTTGTGTGCGTATCTGAAAGCGGTGCCTTGATAATGAACGGAATGCTTCTTTCTCTTAATGCAGTTCTGGTAAAGGTTTCATAAAAAGTCTGCTTTGTCTGACCCATTGCATCAAGCATCGCACCCAGTTCTTCGTAAATTGAATCTTCTAATCTGATACTGATGGTTTTCATTTTGAGCATCTCCTTTCTTTACTTGAAATAATTATACACTAATTTGACTCACATAGCAAGCAATAGCTTTCTTTTTACTAAAACAAATTAAAATCTTCCTGGGTAGCGATCTGCGCATAGCCTTTGTACTCATCATTGCTGCTTTCTGCGTACATATCGTTCACCATCCCGATTGTGAGTAAATCCAGGTCTCGGATGGAGATGCCGAGCTGTACGTAGCGAAGTAGAAACAATGGCGTGGTCATCGGCCGGTCAGTTGCGTGAAGTTTTTTTAGATTCTACATCCGTCTGGACATTTAAGCCTCAGAGCTCGATGATTTTCGGAAGCACCTGGTAGATGGAGAAGGTGCTGAACGCATCAAGCCATTCCTCCGGACTGTCCGGGATAGTGGGATCTGCATGCTTTGCCATGATGTAGGCGATGTTCTCGAACATCTCAAGGGAGAACATATCGAGGTGAGAGGAATCCTCATCACCGTTTCCGACTGCCTTTCCGAGCGCATCAAGATCCTTATAGATATCTCGGTGGAACTTGATGCGATAAATACGCGGAATGGCGGCAGATGCCTTGAAGGGCACCTGCTTTCCGTCAATCTCAATCCTCTGAATCATACTTATAATCCAATCACTCCTTTACTGCCTTCGCAGGCTTCGATGCAGATTGCGTTGCTCCATCGCTCTCTGCCGCAGGCACATATACCGCCTTGTACCAATCAGCATAGGTGGTGGCATCCGTGGTATTTCCGGTCTTTGCTTTCACCATACCATTAGCAAGCGGTACCGCCTTCAGAGACAGCTTCTCCGTCTGTACTTCCTTGGAATCCTCATTCGTCTTTCCTTCGATGCCGGGACGGGAAGCGGAGCAGTTATACAGCACATGACGAATGTGCTTCTGGTCGCCATCAAATTTAAAAAGGAGCGCAAATGCCGCAAGCTCCACCTCCGAGTTAGGAATGATCAGAGATACGCTGTACTTCGGTGTACCTCCATTGATGGATTTCGGTTCCCAGACGTTGGCATAAGACCAACGAGTGTCAGGACCAGTGATTACCTTCATAGGATTGTTGATTTTTTCATTCTTGTTCATTTAAATTTCCTCCATAAAATCAGTTTTTGCATTGTTCATTGCCGGACGTTTATCGCTCTCCGGTACGAGCGTCGGTTTACCTTGCGGCTTTTCAATATAGGCTGTAAGCAGCTCATCGAATCTGGATTTGCCAAGACGCTTCTGCATGGCAGTGATACCAAGGAGCTTCTTTTCATATGGATCAAACCCGGCATCTGTAACTGCCTGGATGACCGCTTCTTCATTGGAATACTTGCGGTTGGATCTACCTTCGACTAGCTTCCAGCCAGCCCATTCCTTACCGCTGATGGCCTGCTGTAGAGCATATTCCTTGATATCGGATGCCCAGGCGACTAATTCATCTGCACGGGAAAGGATGTATTCAATCTCCGAATCCTCTAAAAGAGGTGGAAGCTTGAAATCGTACTGAGCCAGTGTGAGATTGGCCTCGGCTCTGGCACGGCATTCGTGCTTGGCCTTGCAGAAACCACACCATTCGCCACAGAGGAAGTTCCCATCTCCTGCAAAGGCAAGATCTGCAGTCGGCTTCAACACTTCATTCGCCCACTTGTACAGATCAGCTTTGGAAATTTCAAAGGTGGAAATATTCTGACGCCTTGGCTGGTAGATGGTCATACTGACATTATCAATGTCGTAGATGTCATCAAAGAGCTCCAGGGCTCCAAGCGCGTAGCACTTCATTTGCGGATTATCGGTCGCATCTACGAGGACTCCAAGACCGTGCTTGTAATCGCATATTCTCAAGGTGCCATCTGCAATGATGATGCAGTCAGCGGTTCCGAAGCCCTGCTCCACCCAGCGAGAAAAATCTACACGCTGTTCAATCAGAACCTTCGGGTCAGCGCAGCTTTTCTTGGCGGTCTCTACCATTTCAAGGATGTAGGCGGCATAGCCATTGGCACAGTCCTCCATTTCCTCGTTGTACCAGGTGAGATTCTCCGTCGGATCACTGGCATCCATCCCCAGGGCCCTCTTTAGCTTGTACTCACAAAGCTCGTGAGCATCGGTGCCTTCTGCAGCATAATCGCTACCTTTATCTTCGTAGGTCTCGCAGAGCCTTGCGGAAGGCGGACAGTGGAGCCAGCGGTCCGAAGAGGAAGCAGATAAGATAGCATGTCCTTTAGGTGGCATCGTCAAGTACCTCCGCATCCTTTAACAAGGCTTCATAGTGCTTCGGATCAATAGCAGATAGCTTGGAGGCACCATACTTCTGAAGTAATGTACGGATAGCAGCGGTATGCCCGGCACGGGACTTTTCTGCTAAGACAGCTCGTACATTCTCAAGCTTCAGCTCTGGTTTCTGTTCTTCCTTGGTAGCAGGCTCTTTGGCAGGTGCTTCATCAGCAGTGCCACTAAACTGTTCTGCTAACCAGTTGGCTGCTTCGTTAATAGCAGCGGCTGCACTGCGCAGCTCTTCGATGGTCATAGCCATATCGCTCATTTTGCTCATAGCGACGTTCTCCTTTCTCAGATTGTCTTTGCTGTGCGAGAATTGTCATGTTTCTCGCCATTCTTGCGGATACGTGGGAGATTGCATTTAGTACTGCAATCAGCTCCGTGTCGTTTCCGCCTGAATCGAAGTAGGACTTCTTCATGTGCGTCACCTCCGTTTCTGTGATGGTTAAGGCTTGTTGTTTTGTGCCTTACACCTTCCACTGGAGATGAATGGTGGATTTGAGCGGAGAAATTTTGAAAAAATATAAAATCCCTCTGGGCATTGGTTGGTGGATGCCAAGAGGGATGAATTGCTACATATGATATGTAGGATTAATAGCCACGAATTTTACGGAGCTCCGTGCGGATCTTCTTCATCTGATCAGCGAAGGTGCGCTGCTTGCGGCCGAGTTTCTCGGCGATTGCACGATCTGAGATCTTGCAATCATCAAGCCAGCACTGAATGATGGTATCAGCCTCAGGGTCGAGCTCACGCAGTCTAGCAAAAAGCTGTTTCAACAATATACGGTCGGCGATGACTTCTTCCATAGGCTTATTGTGGTCAGGAATATATTCACCGAGGGTGCCGTTGCCATCTGAGAGAGACTGATCCAGAGAAGTGATGTCGCCTGCAGCATGGTATTCGCAGTCAAGGCACTCGCCATCGCATTTCCAAATGAAGCGATAAGGACACATGCATCTGCCGTGGTCTTGCTCCTTGTGGCGGATGCGGTCGGCTTCCTTATAGAAGGAGTCGTGCTGTTCCTTAGTGACAGAGATCTTCTCTCCTGTAGAGCGAAGATAGATGAATGGTGTACTAAGATTTTCATGATTTGCCATAAATTTTCCTCCTGTGATTGGCTTTGCTGAGCAATCGCAGGGGCATTTGGCTATCACGAAATTCTCATCTTCCTATCATCACAAGACGTTGCGTGCAATTGAAAAGGAGTGTGGATTGTGATATACTTTATTAAGGTTTATTGGTGTTTAATCTGATTTGTGTACCAGAGAAAATCCTGCATCAAAATAAAAAAGTCCCTGTGATTTGCTCACAAGGACATCCAATAGTTGCTTGAGTTAACGTGTCATAGTTGGCAGAGTTAGTAGAGTTGGTGTTTTGAAAAAGAGGGACAATCAATGATGAATAGAGAGAATATAAGACTCTGTGGCGGCACGTTCTTCACCTTATTGCTTGAGGATAGAAAGCCACGGGCCGGAGTAAGAGAACATTACGCGGGAGAGAAGGATGGGCTGTCTGAACCAGAAGTATTAATAGGATTATCTAAGGTTTTGGTGCCTGATTTTCAGGAGCCGATAGAAAGTATGATGACAACCATTAAAGGGAATACGTCGGAATACAAGAGCTGCAAAAACAAAGGAGGCACTTATTTCCCTTTTGGCAATAAAGTTGCTTTGACGGCATTTGATAAATGCATAAAAGAAAATTATCAGGTTGCGTTAAATCGAATGATTGAATTTTGCGATGAGTTTCTTCATGTAAAAGACAGTACAAAAAAAGACGAGAGGCTGGTCAAGGCCCTCATCGATACGATAGATAAAGATGATTCAATAGAATCAAACCAGATATTCTACGCTTTACAGGATGGCACAGGCATGTCGAAAGCAGATATTGTCAAAAGCCAGAGCTTTTGCTTTCAGACATTTTTGCTGGGAATTCTGCACTTTTGTGTTATGCGTACCGATCCTGCAACAATTGGAAAAGAAACTTTTGATGCCTGGTGTCCGCCAAAAAACAGAGCACCCAGAACATACGAGGAAACTATGGGTGAGGGATGGAAAAGAGATGTGAAACTGACTTATACAGAAGAAATTGGAGCAGAACTCAAAGATCCGGAAATTATTGAAATAGTAGAGCCGGATCAGGAACAGACATATGAAGAACAGCAGTCGGATGTAGAGGGACAAGGTAAAAAAGAATCTCCGCAAATGAATTTCACTTTTAATGTTACCGGCAATAACAATAGCTTCTACAACCATGTTGACACGGTAAATAATTACTATGGAGGAAAGAAGGATGGAAAATAAGCCTCAGTTAAATAAGCCTACCGTGCTTCAACAAAATAACACTCCGACGGAAATTAACCTTCCGGGCGATCATAATACGCTTATTGCTCATGCGGATAATGTGAAAAACGAATATAGGTCTACAATTCTGATCACGAATCCCATGCCGGGGATGCAGCAAGGTTACGCGATATCAGTAACACTACACCTCGATTTCTATAATTTGATAGTCGTCGCTGGAGATGTCCTTGATGGAACAAATCATGTGATGGTTGATAAAGAGAGAGCTATTACAGAGAGTACATCAGATGAATTGAAAAAGCAGTATGCTGCGCTGACACCGGAGGCTATAGCTGAAATAAAAACGTTTCCGACAATCATAGCCACTGAAAACCATAGTTATGGGAAAACCGATGAAGCGCATTATGCTCACTATGGAATTATCACCGATATAAAAGTTCAAGATAACGGAATAAAGATATACTATCAGTTTTTGAATTCGATTCCACAGCAGAAACTAAATGAGCTTTTATTTGAATTAGGCCTGCAGGGGAACTCAAATTTTAATGAGCTTAATCGAATGCATTGGGCAATCAAAAGAATCAATATGGTAGAAGTTTTAAGAGAAAATGGAATTCAAGTTTTCTCTATGTGATACAGCTCGCAGACAGCAGTGAATGGAGGTAGAAAATGAGCAAGGAATACGAAGAAATGAACGTAGAAAAATGGGTAAACCTTGAGGATGTAGCAGTACATCTGAGTCTCAGCCAGGATACCGTCAGGACATGGATAAAAGAAGGTAAGCTGCCTTTTTACAAAGCAGGTAAGAGATATAAGTTTAAAATTTCCGAAGTTGATGAGTGGGTTAGAACAGGGAAAATTAAGGAATAAAAGAAAAGAGGTGCGGTATATTCTATGAAGCCAAAGATGCAATCAGCAATTGAAAGAATAACCTTAAACGATGCGACTTTTACTGGAGAAGTAATTGAGCCGACTTTCGTAAACTTTTTCTACGGAAAGAATGGTGCGGGAAAATCCACAATAGCCAGATCTCTTCGCGATAATATAGGAATAGAATGGAAAAATGGCAAGTCAGCATCAGACTATGATGTGCTTACATACAATACAGAATTTATTGATGCCAATTTTGCCAACTATGGCAATCTGGCCGGTGTATTTACCGTTTGCGAAACAAATATAGAAGTGCAAAAAAAGATAGAGGCCCTTCAAGCTGACAAGAGTGCGGTTGCGGAAGAGTATAAAAAGAAGTCCGAAGTAGCTGAATCAAAGAGAAGGGAAAAAGAAGGTGCCTTAGGAGTATTTCAGGAAGCCTGCTGGAATCAAAGTAAAACACTTAGACCAACATTTGATGCAGCTATAAAGGGTAAGAAGACGAAAGCTCTGTTTGCAGGTGAAATTCTAAAGATTACTCCGGTTCATCATGATGGAAGTGCACTTGAAGAAAGAGTAAAGACTCTCTGGGGCGGTGACGATAAGCAGTATGGCAAATTCACTAAGGCTGGAAAAGTTTCGTATGCTTCGCTGCCAGGATTTGATTTAATGGGAAAAGTTGTTGCTAGCAGCAGTGAAACACCGTTTGCAAACTTTATCAAGAAATTAAATGCAACCGACTGGGTAAGACAAGGTCATACTCATTTTGCCGGACAGACGGATGGCAAATGCCCATACTGCCAGCAAAAATTACCGGTATCATTTGAGGATGATCTGCTCAAATGTTTCGATGCCCAGTATCAGGAGGATATTGCAGCAATCAGTAATTTTCAGTCAGTTTATGTATCTGAAATGAGCAGTTTAGTGCGAACCTTTGAAAGCAATCTTGATGATGTTCTGCCGGGAATGAACATAGATGAATATCAGGCAAAGGTGAAGAACTTCAAGGATGCGATTACCATCAATACACAGAGGATTGGGGCTAAGGTCAAAGAACCGACTACGGTAGCATCGCTTGAGGATACAGATTCTTTGCTACTGGAAATCGGTAGCATCATTGATCAGATGAATGTCCAGATAGAGGCTCACAATACCCTGGTAGGTGATAAGAAGAACCAGCAATCAAAATGCAGCAAAGAAGTGTGGGAATATTTGGCTTTTGTGCTTCAAGATGCTGTAAAAGAATATAACGATACGCTTGCTAATGCGGATAAGGAATTAAATGCACTTAAAACAGAGCTGAATAACCTGAGAACAAAGGATGGAAATATCACAACTGAAATTAGCAACTTGAATAAGCAGGTTGTTAATACCGAGGCCACGATTGAGGGCATCAACAGAATATTAAAGACTTCTGGATTCCAGGGGTTTAATCTTCGTGCAAAGAAAGATGTGCAGAATACATACGAGGTTATTCGACCGGACGGCTCAATCGCGGAGAAACTGTCTGAGGGTGAGCGTAATTTTATAGCTTTCTTATATTTTTACCACCTTGTAAGAGGTAGTTTCAGTGACAAGGAAGTGAAGGATAAGATTGTAGTGATTGATGATCCGGTTTCCAGCATGGACAGCAGTGCTCTTCTCATCGTAAGTGCACTGGTGCGCGAAATGGTTGAAATCTGTCTGAATAACACGGATTATTTGAATCAAAAAATTGAAGGTGACTTTATCAAACAGATCTTTATTCTGACTCACAATGTCTATTTCCATAATGAGATAACGCCACGTCAGGTAAATAAATACAGAAGTACATCTTTCTATCTCATACGCAAAACAGATAATATTTCGCATATTAAGCTGTGTGTAAGACAAAGCCATACAATACCGACAGATAAAGAAAATTATAACCCGATTCAGAATTCCTATGCGGCACTGTGGGATGAATACAAAGAACTGAAAACAGTGAATACTCTTACGAATGTGGTACATCACATTCTGGAATACTACTTCATCCAGATTTGTGGATATGCCGGAGCCGATTTACAGAAGATTGTCCTTGACGACAATAAAGACAAATTCGTAGATAACAGTGGTAGTAAGCCGGATTATACGAAACATGAACTGGCGTCAGCGCTTCTCTCTTACATTGACAGTAGCCCGGCACTGATTGCGGATGGCTTCAATATCATAGAGACGGGATTTGATGCAGAGCAGATAAAAGAAGTGTTCAAGATGATTTTTGAGGCAATGCAGCAGGAACAGCATTATAAAATGATGATGAACACGGAGTCCTGATTATGGGACACGATAAGAATTAAAATAGATGTAGACAGGGATATCAGATCCCGATGGATGGAGGATACAGCAATGGCTGAAAAACAGACAATTGACGCAATGTGGGATGACTCCCCTGTTGACGTTTCCACAGAGGTAAATTTTATCTGGTCTATCGCAAACAAACTGCGCGGTACTTACCAGAGTGACAAATACAAGGATGTTATCATTCCGATGGTTATCATCCGCAGATTTGAGTGCGCATTGGCACCAACAAAACAGAAAGTGGTAGAGCAGTTCAAGGCGAATCCGGCATATCCGGCAAAGGCGATGTATCGCGTATCCGGATATCAGTTCTACAACACCAGTGAGTTTGATCTTGCAGAGCTGGTAAATGATGCGGACCATCTTGCAGCGAACTTCAAATCCTATATTCAGGGTTTTTCTGCAAACATTCAGGATATTATTAAGAGCCTGGATTTTGATAAGCAGATCGACAAGATGGACAAGAACAATCGTCTGCTCAGTGTGGTGAAGGCCTTCTCGGAATTGGATTTGAATCCGGTGACAATCGATAACGTAAAGATGGGATACATCTTTGAAGACTTGATCAGAAGATTCTCAGAAAATGCTGAGGCCGGTGATCACTATACCGGAAGAGATATCATCAAGTTGATGGTCAATATTCTTCTGGCAGAAGGCTGTGACGATATTTTTGACGACGGAAAGGTCATCACCGTATTGGATCAGGCGTGTGGAACCGGCGGTATGCTTTCCACCAGCTACAACTTTATCAAACGCTATAATCCGTCTGCTGATGTGCGCCTGTTTGGTCAGGAAATCAATCCAGAATCATATGCGATCTGCTTGGCTGAGATGATGATTAAAGGTCAGAATGCAGAAAACATTTGCTATCAGGACACGATGAAAGCTGACCGATTCAAGGGAACCAAGATGCGTTTCGTTATTGAAAATCCGCCATTCGGTACACCGTGGGGCGGTAAAGACGCTGCAGAAGGTGTAGAGCAGGCAGTTAATGATGAATATACAAAGGGCTTCGACGGTCGCTGGGGTGCGGGCCTTCCTGGCTCTGGCGATATGCAGATGTTGTTCTTGCAGTCTGCCGTAGATAAGATGGACGACAATTTTGGTCGTGCTGCCATTATCGAAAATGGCAGTCCGCTGTTCTCTGGCGGCACCTCATCTGGTGAGAGCCAGATTCGCCGTTGGATGTTGGAGAACGATTTAATTGAAGCAATTATTGCACTGCCTACGGATCTTTTCTACAACACAGGTATCGCTACATACATCTGGGTACTTTCTAAGAATAAGAGACGCGAAAGAAAAGGTAAGATTCAGCTGATCGATGCGTCAGGATTTTATAACAAGTTACGTAAAGCTCTCGGTGATAAGAAAAATGAAATCTCACCGGAGAATCGTTCTGAGATTACGAAACTGTATGCGGATTTTGCTGAAAATGAGTATTGCAAAATTTATAAGAATGAAGAGTTTATCTATCGTGAGTACACCGTGATGCAGCCACTCCAGAGAAGCTATGCCATCACAGGAGATAGAATTGAAGCAATGCTGTCAAAGGGTTCGCTTTCTTCTCTTTACGATCAGGCTAAGGTGGATGAACTGGAGAATATGGAAGAACTATCCGGTAAGGACTTGAAAAAGCTGGAAAATTACCAGAACAACCAGCCACTCTACGAATCAATCATTGCTGCGCTCCAGACGGCAGTATCAGAACAAGTTTATGATTCGCCGAAAGCATTTATGCCGGTTCTGACAAAGACCCTTGCCAATGCAACGGCAGATAAGAAGTTACTTGATAAGATTGCGGATGGTTTGTCTGTCATGGATAAGGATGCTGAAATTCAGAAAGATAAAAAAGGCAATATTCTCTATGATAAGGAAACCAAAGATACAGAACTGGTGAAATGGGAAGAAAGTATTGATGATTATATGGCAAGAGAAGTATTGCCACATGTTCCGGATGCTAAGGCGTTTTTTGAAGAGGATTTTGGTAAAAAGAAACCAGTCGTAAAGACCGGGGCAGAAATTCCGTTTACGCGTTATTTCTATAAGTATCAGCAGCCAACACCAAGTGAAGAACTGGAAGTGAAATTTATGGATTTGGAGCTTTCGGTTTCTGAGCATGTGTCAAAGTTGTTTGAGTAAGGCGGTGATGGTATGCGACAGATGAAAGATAGCGGGATTGAATGGATTGGAGAAATCCCAGACACATGGAAATTATGTAAAGGTAGATATTTATTCAAGCAACGTAATTTGCGTGGGAACAATATAGAAATGCAATTGTTGTCTCCAACTCAAAAATTCGGAGTTATTCCACAGGGAAAATATGAAGAACTTAGTGGAATGAACGCTGTAAAGATTAATGAAAAAACTGATTTGGCAACATTGAAAACAATTCACCAGGGTGATTTTTGTATAAGTTTAAGAAGCTTTCAGGGGGGATTTGAATATTCGGAGTATGAGGGGGTTGTTTCTCCAGCATATCAGGTGTTTTATCCGACTGTAAATGTGTCAAGAGGGTATTATAAGTATCTGTTTAAGGATCAAGCTTTTATTGAGAAGATGAATTCTTATACGATGACACTTCGTGACGGGAAAAATATAGCATTTGATGATTTCGGGAATACATATATCCCTTATCCACCAGTTGAAGAACAGGAGCATATAGCAGATTTCCTAGACGCCAAGTGCGTCGAGATAGATTCCCTTACTGCCGATATTCAAACGCAGATTGCCAACTTGGAGCAGTATAAGCGCTCGGTTATTACAGAGGTTGTTACTAAGGGACTGAATCCTGATGCGGAAATGAAGGATAGCGGATTGAAATGGATTGGTGAAATACCATCTTCATGGAATGTGATGCCTAACAAGTATCTCATGAAAAAGAAAAAGATTATATGTCCAATATATAACGGGGAAAATATTCTCTCTTTGACAATGAAAGGCGTTATAGTCAGGGATTTGGATGCAGGTGGAAAGATGCCGACATCGTTTGATGGCTATCAGCGATTAGAACCAGGTAATTTGTTGATGTGCTTGTTTGATATTGATGTAACACCGCGTTGCATAGGTTTGATTAAGCAGGCAGGATTATCAAGCCCCGCATATAGTCAATTCGTACTTAATGATATAGGCAATGCAGAATATTATTGCTATTATTATACGATGCTTGATAATGATAAGACTTTATTGCATTTAGCAAAAAATTTGAGACATTCATTGACTGAAGATCAACTTGGAGCAATTTCAGTGATTGTTCCACCAATCGATGAACAAGCGGCTATTGCTAATTTCCTCAATACTAAGTGTGAGAAAATTGATAAAGTAATTGCTGATAAAATCAAACAGTTGGAAATTCTTGCTGAATACAAGAAGTCTTTGATTTATGAATACGTCACAGGAAAGAAGGAGGTACCAGCTATATGATCAGACAAGGCGGATGGTACTGGTATCTTTCCGGTGAAGAGAGCAAGCTCGAAAAGCATAAATGCGGTAAATGGATGTACTTTTTTGAAGATCAGTCCTTCGCGCAGCAGATATGCGAGAAGGCCATTGCGGAGCACGTATGCTATGAGTGCAAATGCACTGACATGGAAGTGCAGCTTGCTCCGACGGGGGTGATTTGCTTTTACTTGAATGGTGATGACATTGAGAATCATAAGCGTGTGATTCAGTTTATGATGGACAATGACCTGGTTCGGAAAACTAAGACGGGTAGATACTATAACAACAGCTTCAAGTTTGATGACCAGACTCGTGCTGGTGAATACGGGGCGGATTTTGAAGGAAAAATTAAGTTGGATGAGTTTATCGATTTGAAAACTGGCAGATGGATCAGAGAGGAGGCTTAAAGCGAATGGATGATAAAAATATACTTGAGCTTCATGTGGAACAGCAGTATACCGACGGTACTGCAAAAAGAGCCGCAGAATACCATAAGCGCCTGATTCATCAGACCTCTATTGTTTCAGAGAAGGAATACCAGAAGTTCCTTTTGGAGCGTTTGGAGAAGGACAATGGTTTTGTAGTCCGTAAGGCTACAAATTTTGACCGCTATTATGCCGTGGATCGTGAGATGCTCTTTAAGTTCCTGAATGATACTCAACCGGACACCATGGAGTATTTACGTAAGATCTACAAAGACGATCTGGAAGAGACGATTGTCAGCTTCATCAATGCGGAGACTACGAAGACACGAGGCAGTCTGATTGAGGTTCTGAAGCATGGTATCGAGCTCTCGAATCAGAAGATTGAGCTCATGTATACGAAACCAGCGACTACCTTTAATCCGGAATTGACGAAGAAATATAGCCAGAATATTTTCTCCGTAATGGAGGAGGTCTGGGCCAGTGACAAGGAAAGAATCGATGTAGTTATTTTCCTGAATGGTCTGGCAATTATGTCTTTTGAGCTGAAATGTAATGCAGCAGGTCAGTCTTATCAGGATGCCATCTATCAGTTCCGTACTGACCGTAATCCGAAGACGAGACTCTTCCGCTTCAAAGCCGGAACACTTGTAAACTTTGCTATGGATTTAGAAGAAGTGTATATGACCACTAAACTTGATGGTCAGGCTACATTCTTTTTGCCTTTTAACATGGGAAATGGTCATGGTGTTACTGCAGGAGCTGGGAATCCGGCATTTAAAGATAAATACAGTGTGTCCTATATGTGGGAAGATATTCTTACAAAGGATACGATTCTCGATCTGATCAGCAAGTTTATCTTTGTGGAAGTAAAAGAAAAGGTCGATGAAGAAACCGGAAAAGTGAAGCGTTCGGAAAATCTGATTTTTCCACGTTATCACCAGCTGGATGTTATACGTAAGATACTGGCAGATGTGCGCGAAAATGGAACAGCACAGAATTATCTGATTCAGCATAGTGCAGGATCCGGAAAGACTAACTCTATTGCATGGCTGGCACACCGGTTAACTTCATTGCATGATGCCAACAACAAGATTATCTTTGACAATGTTGTTATTGTTACAGACCGAGTTGTTGTAGATAGGCAGCTTCAAAAAGCCATCATGGGTATGGAACACAAGGCGGGACTCATCCGTGTGATGGATGATAAGTGTGTGTCTGCGGACCTGGCGATTGCGCTGAATGGCAATACAAAGATCATTGCAACAACGATTCAGAAATTTCCATATATCGTTGATAGCGTTGCTAATTTGAAGAACAAGCGATTTGCCGTCATCATTGACGAGGCGCATTCTTCGACAGCCGGTAAGGATATGGCTGCTATCACGATGACGCTCGGATCCGGAGAAGATACGGAAGCGGATGTGGAAGATATGATTTCCAGTGAAATCAAGCGAAATGGTAAGCAGGCCAATGTATCAATGTTTGCTTTTACAGCGACACCGAAGCCTACCACCATACAGCTTTTCGGGCATCAGAACACAAAGGGCCAGAAGGAAGCGTTTCATGTATATTCCATGAAGCAGGCGATTGAAGAGGGATTTATCCTGGATGTACTGCAGAATTATACGGAGTATTCAACGTTCTATCAGATTAACAAAGAAATTGAGGATGATCCGCGCTGTAAAACCAATGATGCAAAACGCCAGATCGCACGTTTCATAGAATTGCATGATACCAATATTGCGCAGCGTGTAGAAGTGATTGTAGAACATTTCCGCACCACGGTCATGCAGGAATTAGGCGGTCAGGCTAAGGCAATGGTAATTACAGCTTCTCGTCAGAGTGCAGTGAAGTATCGTCAGGCATTTGAAGATTACATTGCGAAGAAAGAATACGAGGGCATTCATGCATTGGTGGCTTTCTCTGGAAAAGTAATGCTTCCGGATGATGAGCGGGAGTATACGGAAAGCTCTTTGAATGGATTTCCAGAGGATCGTCTTACAAAGGAATTTGATACGGATAAATATCAGGTGCTTCTGGTAGCAAATAAATATCAGACCGGATTTGACCAGCCGAAGCTTTGTGCCATGTATGTTCTGAAAAAGCTGAAAGGTGTCAATGCAGTACAGACTTTGTCCCGGCTAAACCGTATCTGTGCACCTTATGATAAAAAGACGTTCGTGCTGGATTTTGTAAATAGCTATGAAGATATCAAATCTGCTTTCGCACCATTTTATACAACGACATTACTGGCCAATTCTGTAACACCGAGTGCGGTATATGATCTGGAAGCTAAGATTGATGCTTACGGCATATTAGATCCGGCGGATATCGAAGCGGCTAACGATATCTTGTATGCCGACAAAGTGAATGGTAAGCAGAAACAGAGATTGACCTTTTTCCTTCAGAAGAGCAAGAAGCTGATTGAACATTATGAATACAATACGCAGCGCCAGTGCGTAGCTGATATGAGAAGCTTTGTCCGCTTCTATGAATTTCTGCTGCAGGTGTCCAGCTTTGAAGATACAGATTTACATAAGAAATATAACTTTGTATCTTATCTGCTGGCTTATATCAATATCAAACATCCAGGCGGTGGTTTTAATCTGGATGGAAAGATTAAGGCTACTAATTTCGTACAGAAGAAGGGCGAAGAGCATAAGTCGGCTGATCTCGTTGCCGATCCGGTTATGAAGCTCCCAACAGCAGAGCATTTTGGGTTGACAGAAGACAAGGAAAAGAGACTATCTGAGATCATAGATGAAATTAACAGCCGCACCGGTAAGAATTATGACAATGATTTAGTGGTTAGAGCGATGCTGCAAATTCGTGATATCTTGATGAAGTCAGAAAAGTTGAAGACAAGTGCACGCAACAATACGCAGCAGGATTTTGAGTTTTCCTATTTTGATGATATTGATGACGCTTTGATTGAGGGATTGTCACAGAATCAGGACTTTTTCTCCATGCTTCTCTCCAATGATGAGATGAAACGGCAGGTTCTTGGTATTTTCTCAGATGAGATATACAAGAGTCTTCGTAATGCAAAATGATAAGGTGGTGATTTGCAATGTTCAATAAAATGCGACTAAAGTCAGCGCTTGTTGAATACAAGAAACGATTTATACAGACACAGTGGCCGGACGAAAAATATAAGTGGGAAGCTGTGAAATGCTTTCAGGTGAACTGGGATGTTAATGCGGATGATTTTGCGGCAATGCTTACAAAGGCATTGTCGCAGACAGGCAATCTGCTGACTTCAGTAAATAACTTTCCGGCCAAAATGATTATCAAGTTTGCTGAGATAGCACAGGAAGAAGTTAGAGCAATGTTCATCGAGCTCTTTGATGAAGGCAAAGATGTGTATGAACGTATCGATTCCTTCAAGCAGAAATCGAATAGCCTTCTTGAAAGATATGGCAATGGCGCGGCACAGCATTATCAGTATGAGAATGCGATATGCACCTATTTATGGTTGCGTTATCCGGATAAGTATTACATTTATAAACTTACAGAGATCAAGGCAGTTTCCAATGAGCTGGAAAGCGATTATACGTTCAAAAAGGGTGCGTATGCAGATAACATTCGTAATTTTTTTGCTTTCTATAACGAAATCTGTGATGAATTGAAGCAAGATGAAGAACTCAAAAATATGCTTGCATCACAAATAACGGGGACTTGTTATCCGGATCCAGAATTAAAAACACTAACAATTGATGTTGGATTCTTTATAAGTAGATACCTAAATAAAGATGAATCAGTACCGACATCAGAAGAATGGTGGCCGACAGATTATACTCCTGCATTATCAGTCGATGATTGGGAAGTATTGCTTAATGATGCGGATATATTTACAGACAGTAGCCTTGAAATAATGAAGCGCATTCTTGATTATGGAGGGAAGGCTACCTGCACTCAGCTTGCGATAAAATACGGTGAAAGCAAGAATTTCTATAATTCAGGATCATCAGCGTTGGCCAGAAGGATTGTAAATAAAACAAACTGCCCAATCATGTCGCGGGACAACGATGAAAGTAAATGGTGGCCGGTTCTTTATGTTGGCAAGGCTGCCAAGAAGGATGAAGAAGGATCTTATGTTTGGAAGCTTAGAGATGAGCTTGCAGAAGCTCTTGGACGAGTTGATTTGTCTAAGGTGAATTTGTATGCAAATTTAGAGCCTAATTTCTGGAAGATAAGCCATGGTAATGACTGTATTTCTGATGTAGAGGCAGCAGCATTTGAAAAAAGACAAGTAATTGTGGTACATAAGGATACAGCTGCAAAGGGTAAATCAAAAGTCTCTCAGGGCGAAGATTTTATGGCTACAATGAAGAAAGGCGATTTCTTCTATTTGTGCCGTGGAAACAGCATACGGCTTTTAGGACGTATTGATTCAGATGAAGTAAATGAAAATCCAGAAAAGCAGGATGGCTGGTATGAGAGAAGTTATACGGTTATTACGGAGTCTCGTGATACAAGTGCATATTCTGGAAATAAAAAGTGGTGGACGCCAAACGAAAACTCGACTTGCATTGTTGTTCCCAAAAGTGAAACGCAGCTCTTTGAAGACTATATCTTAAAGCCTTATTTTGACATTACAAAAGAAGAACTTCTGAAGAATGACGCATCAGGGTTGCACTACTGGTTTTTAAATGCAAATCCTAAAATATGGAGTATGTCCAGTATGCCAATTGGTGAGGTTCAGGACTATACCCTTTATAACGATAATGGAAATAAACGCAGGATTTTTCAGAACTTCTTGGATGCTAAGGCTGGCGATATGGTGATTGGTTATGAATCAACACCGGTCAAACAGATTGTTGCAATTCTGCGCGTTAGTGCGGAGCAAGATGGGCAAAAAATCTATTTTGAGAAAGTAGAAGGCCTTTCCTCTCCTATTGATTTTTCGACGTTGAAAGAATGCTCAGAGCTTGAGAAAATGGAATATTTCTCTATGACACAGGGCAGTTTGTTTAAGCTTACACGTGGAGAATATGATTTTATCATCGACATGATCCGAGAGGAAAATCCGGCTCCGTCAGGAAAAGGCAATACCGAATATACGAAAACAGATTTTTTAAGAGAAGTCTATATGACAGAAGCCAAATACGATAGGCTTGCAGCGGTTCTGAAAAAGAAAAAGAACATTATTCTGCAAGGAGCGCCAGGAGTTGGAAAGACATTTGCAGCAAAAAGATTAGCCTATTCTGTGATGGGCGAAGTAGATGACGATCGTATCGAATTTGTTCAGTTCCATCAGAATTACTCTTATGAAGATTTTATGATGGGTTATAAGCCTGTTGAAAATGGATTTGAGCTAAAATATGGTATTTTCTATCGCTTTTGCCAGAAGGCTGCAAACCATCCAGATAAAGACTATTTCTTCATCATAGATGAAATCAACCGTGGAAACATGAGCAAGATTTTCGGAGAACTGCTGATGCTGATAGAGGCGGACTATCGAGATAAAAAAGCAACGCTTGCATATAATGGCCTGAGCTTTTCGGTACCTAAGAGATTACACATTATCGGAATGATGAATACTGCAGACCGAAGTTTGGCAATGATTGATTATGCATTAAGACGTAGATTCAGCTTTTTCGATATGGAACCAGGCTTTGATTCGGAAGGATTTATCAATTATCAGAATAGCTTTGCAAATGAAACATTCAACACTCTCATTGAGCGTATTAAGGAACTCAACAAGGAAATAGCTCAGGATAAGTCTCTGGGGAAAGGCTTCTGCATAGGGCATAGCTATTTTTGTAATGCGGATGACTGCACAGAAGAATGGATGAAGGACGTTGTTGATTTTGATATTTTACCGATGCTCAGTGAATACTGGTTTGATGAAAGTTCAAAGTTACAGCGGTGGGAGAACATCTTGCACGGTGTATTTCAATGACAAAAGATAAGAGCATATTCATCAAAAATATATATTATATGCTGTCCTATGCTTTTCAAACGTTGAATCAGGAAAACTATGATGATGTAGCAGTTGAATCGTTTGATGAGATGTATGATCTATTGGCTGCGATTCTCGCGAAGGGAATTGGAATTCAGCTGAAACAAGGTCTCTACCGGGAGTACATAAACCGTCAGGAGGAGCTCCCGGTAATGCGCGGGAAGATTAACCTGCCAGGAACAATTAAGAATCGACTGGCACGTAAGCAGCTACTGACATGTGATTATGATGAGTTGTCTGAGAATAATCTTCTTAATCAAATAATCAAGACGGCGGTTATGCTGTTACTGCGAAATGCAAAGGTTAAGGCGGAGTACAAGGATGATTTGAAAAAGAAGATGTTATTCTTTTCTGACGTTGATACGCTTGAGCCAACCTCCATACGATGGTCATCCATTAGATTTCAGCGAAATAATCAGACTTACAGGATGCTTATAAGTATTTGTCAGCTGATAATTGAGGGTATGCTTATCACAACAGATGCTGGAGAATATAGGCTTGCATCCTTTGTGGATGAGCAACGTATGTGTAGGCTGTACGAGAAATTTATTCTTGAATATTACAGTAAGCATTTTCCTAAGCTGTCAGTCAGTGCTTCTCAGATACCTTGGTATGTGGACGACGGAATCAGAACGATGCTACCGGTAATGCAGAGTGATATTCATCTGCAAAAAGGGAATACTGTACTGATTATTGATGCGAAATATTATAGTCACACAACTCAAACGCAGTATGACAAACACACGCTCCATTCGAATAATATGTACCAGATATTCACGTATGTGAAGAATCGCGATTATGAATTTGGAAATGAAGATCACAAGGTTTCCGGAATGTTGCTGTATGCAAAAACGGATGAGGAAATTCAACCAGACAACGTGTATAAAATGCATGGTAACCAGATCACCGTCAGGACATTAGATTTGAATAAGCCTTTTTCGGATATTGCCAAACAATTGAATACCATTGCAGAGACGCACTTTGATTTACCGGAGAGGAGCAAGGGATGACAAACGAAGAAAAGATAATGAAGTTTAGGCAGTTGCTCTCAAATATAGATGCTAGCAATAGCTACGAAGTTCTTGAAGAGACTGGTGACTTAAAAACAAACTACTGGGATTATATGACCACAGAGCCTATTAATTGTAACGAGGAGTTAAAACGCTTGGAAAGTGCTGATTATGATTTATGTTCAGCTTTGTTGACGATGCTATTGCGAGAAGATCATTTTTGTAATGGTGCTTTTGATCAGAGAGTGGAATCCGGGCAGGTTGAACGTATTGTTCAGCGAATGATAAAATTGCTTGAAAAATAAGGAAAGGTTTATTTATAGCATTTATCTGCAACAGGATTCAGTCATTCGAAAAATTCTAAGAACTCATAATTACAAGAGTGATCAGTTATCCGATAAGTTTAAATGAACTATCCGGAATTTCCGGACAGTTCAAACTGAATAGTGGCTAGGACATATGTGATGCCAATAAAATGAGGACCTGATTCCAGGTCGAGACGGTGAAATCCGGCAACTCGACTCCCGGCGAGTGTATGGCAAATCCGTGATTTGAACGGATGGATCTGTGGAACTGGACCAATCTTCACTGTCTCAACCGTCGAGACAGTGGCGAGCTGCGGTTATGTGAAAAGCCATTGCATTATATAGGTAGCAAAGGTCTTATCCCGACTTGTTCCCGTAGACTTCAACGGTCAAGACCTTGATATGAATGTCAATTTTGCCACAGATTGCATCTGTTTGCAGCTGTGAATGTGCGGTTTCAGAAGGTGTGGACATGTTTCCGTTTTGACCGGATATGTTTCCGCGAACGGGCACAATACCTGACATCAATCAGAAGGTATCGTCCCATGTCGAGACGGTAGTATTGATGTTACGATTTGAAGCAGTGGATTAGATATGTGGAGAATTGTTTAAATCGGAAGTTGATGGAATGGCCTGGTAGAGATGGTTTCAGCGATGGGGGACGTATCTAACCGAGGCGAAATAATCCCTGCGGAATAAAAGAGGAAGGCAGGGATGCTGATGAATTTCAGTTTATTACAAAAAGGAGAATTAGTCATGATAAGACGAGCAATAGATAGAGATGCATCGAGAATTGCTGAGATATCAGTATTCTCCAAGCGGATGAACTATAGAGAAATTTTTCACGATGATATGGTTTCATTTGGTGAAATACAAGTTTATCCGTTGGCAAAAGAATACATCGAGCACCCAGAGATACTTAAGGAATTTTATGTATATGAAGATGATTTTGTTAAGGGGTTCATTCATATTCAGGGAACGCAAGTCTTGGAATTGTATGTAGATACGTTTTTCGTGGATCAGGGAATCGGAGGTAAATTATTAGATTTTGCCGTAAGTAGGAATTGTAATTCACTATGGGTTCTTGAGAAGAATACAAAAGCGCAGCACTTTTATTTGCGACACGGTTTTACTCCAAGTGGAGTAAGGCAATTGGAAGAGGGAACAGAACAATTTATCATTGAAATGATACGTTGAAGTAAGTAGGTTATTCTAGAAGTTAACTGTACCAAAAACATACAATGGAGAAGCTGTAATCCATTGATATGTTTCCACAAACTGATGAGACGTTGGACATATTTTCGCAAACCAACGAGTAAAAAAGAGAGCAGACTGAACGCATGTTGAGACGGTAGTCTTGATGTCAAGAAAATAAAATCAAGTGCCAGAAAGTGGCGTATTTCCGGGCTTTTTCGGAAGTTGGGAATAGAAGCCTAACTCCTGAAAAAGCTCGGTTGTTTTATATGGAAACATATCTACTGCAAAATGTGTGTCAGGTTGTAACCTCGGATTAGATGTCACGATTTGAGGCAGTGGATTAGATGGCAAGGGAAAATTCGGTGAATCGCGATTTGTCAGAGCGTTATAGAGGATAAAATTATGTTTTTTGGATATTATCAATTTCACGAAAGCAATTATGCAATCCTTCATATGCAGAAGGGTGCCATTGCTTCGCAAGAGAAGCATATAAAGGGTATCCAATTTTAAGAGACAACAGGTATAAAATATATCTAATTTCCTGTTGTCTCAAATCAACGTATGAAGGGAATTAGAAAAATGAATAATCCATTTAAAAGAATGACCAAAAGAGAATGGGCACTTTGGTTCGTGTCTATTGCTATTGTTGTTATGTCCAATATTATGGCAGGAAGAGTAGATGCTTTGACACTTACTGCAACTTGTATTGGTGTAACTTCACTGATATTTGCCGCACAGGGAAATGTATGGGCACCGATATTGATGACGATTTTCTGCATCCAGTATGCGATAATATCATACCGTTTTCGCTACTGGGGAGAGATGTTTACTTACTTATTTATGTCACTTCCGATGTCTGTTTGGTCGATTGTGACATGGCTGAAAAATGCGAGAAACAGTAGTGATGGAACAGTAGAAATACGAAAAATTACAAGAAAAGGAGCAGGAGTTCTTGTTCTTTGCAATGTGGCAGTGACAATTGCATTTTATATATTACTAAAAAAACTTAACACGTCGAATCTGATATTTAGTACCATTTCGGTAGTAACAAGTTTTTTGCTGCATCACTCACTATGTTACGGTCTTCCTATTATGCTTTGGGATATGCATCGAATGACATCGTGCTGATTATCTTATGGATACTGGCATCAATTAAGGACCCGGGGTATATTCCAGTGGTTGTAAATTTCTTGATATTTATTCTTAATGACATGTATGGATTCATATGTTGGAAGAAAAGAGAAACAGCACAGTGTTAAGACAATTCTGGTTTGTGGATGTAGAAAATACCCTCCCGGCCATCATGGTCGAGAGGGTGTTGTGCATCTATTGGGATTATTCATCAATATCAATTTTTAGTTCGGACTTAAGCTCCACAGTGAAGTGGTCCTCCCAGACGATGATTCGTTCAAGCCAGCGCTTTACCAGGGCCTCGTCGAAGGCTTCCAGGTGTGCGGGCTGCTGCTTGATGAAATTCTGCAGTTCATTGATGCGGGCAATCTGTGCGTTCCTGGTGGCAGTGTCAACCGTGCATTTTTCACGATGTTCCCGGAGTTTGAAGATCTCGTCGGCAATCTCATCATAGGCCTCTTTGTTATTTGCTTTTTTGAGAAGCTCTTTTGGGAGTTCTTTCGGTCTCTCGTCGATCCCATCAGCGGTATTTTGCTGAGCGCTTCAGATCACCTTTGCCTGTAAGATCATGGTCTCTGTATTTTGCTTCCAGCGTACCGCCATTCGCCAGAATATCGATTACCTCAAACAGCTTATCAAGATTTTTATTTTGCTTTTTGGCAAGCTTCAAATCCTTTTTAAACTGATTGGTAAACTGAATGTCGTATTTCATACGTCGAGAGCTGCCTTAAGCGCATCCATACTGGAATAACGCGGAGCAGAAGGATCCTTCATCATTTTTCTGCCATCCTCAATGGCAGCGGCTGTCGTATCATTCGGTACTTCCAGTTTTAATTCAAAAGGAATACCATGCTCACGGATAGCGGTTCTCAGGAACATATTTACAGCAGTTGTCATATTCAGACCAAGCTCATTGAAGATTTCCTCCGCCTGATCCTTGATTGCCTTCTCTGTACGAATATTTAAATTAGTTGTTGCCATACAGAACACCTCCATTCAAGTATAGTATACTCAAATGCGTGTCTAATGTCAACACACTGTCATTATATAAGGCACATAAATTTGCTAAAATGCATCAAAATCCCTCTGCGTAGCGATCTGCGCATAGCCTTTGTACTCATCATTGCTGCTTTCTGTGTACATGTCGTTCACCATCCCAATCGTAAGAAGATCCAGATCCCGGATGGAGATTCCGAGCTGTACGCAGCGAAGCAGAAACAAGGGTGTGGTCATCGGGCGGTCAGTTGCGTGAAGTTTTTTTTAGACTCCACATCCGTCTGAACATTCTATAGATTGAACAGGTGATCCGTACCGGGACAGCAGACATCGGAGAAAAGTATTTGGCTGTAATCCGTAAGGCTGCCAGTGATTACACAAGGGAAATCTTTCATAAGCTGAGAGAACGGGAATAAAATCCGGAGCTGATGCGTTTATATGTAGTTGTTGGTGGTGGCTGCATGATTCAGAACTTCGGGGAATATGACAAAGACAGAGTAACGATTGTGCGAGACATCTTCGACTTTGCGAATGGTTCATAAACACAGATTTTCTATCAAAATATTATTGACGCATCGGAAACTTCATGGTATTTTATTTTTGATGAAAAATGGGAATTATTTAAAGGCAAACTTGCTGAAAGGCAGGGACGCAAAGCCAGAAGGGGCTAAAGTCAGAAAGTCTGACCATGTCAGCCGGTTGCTGCTGTTTCCATATATAGAAAAGACGTGAGAACGGAAGCGATTCCGATACCTTTTATACTATATGTATATGGATGTGTGAGTTTAAAAAGATGTAGCAGGGACACTGGCAGGATGTTTGTCAGGTGTCCTTTTTATATGCCAAAATATGTACGAGAACTTGCCGGAGCATGTTCTGGAGCGTGGTTGAAAAAGCATTCCTACAATCTGCGCGCCACATTTTGCAGAAAGCCTTTTTCAAACACGCATCAAACAGAGTGAGGGTTTTTATAAAATGTTATATAAGGAAAATTATGAGGATAAAATATATTCTTTAAACAAGACGGTACCTGGACAAACACAGGATTTATCACAGGCAATACAGAAAACACTGGAAAATAATGGCGGGGTAGGTATAATGACAGGATCTTATGA
>URXI01000027.1 GCA_900551775.1 uncultured Eubacterium sp.
CGATCACAGCTTTAACCGCCTCGTCAGCTTCAATTTCTGTAAATACAGCATAGAGTTCTTTCAGAACATCCATGTTCAGTGCGTTCAGTGCTTTTGGCCTGTTGATGGTAACATATCCGATACCTTCGCTTACTTCATATTTGATATTCTCGTACATTTTCAAGTCTCCCTTTCTTTTAGAAAAATATTCTATTGTTAATAATATAACATTTTACCTCTTCTTTTTCAACCCTTCTGACGTTTTCTTTATTCGTTACTGATATCTTTTGATAAGACGATCAAAAGTTTCCCGCTGGTAAAGGTGATCGTTGCGTTTTCGCCTGTTATTTCATTACTGACTCCCAATGTGGTGGTATTTGTCAGGTAATGGTCGGTGAGGGGGTATTTGACGCCTCGCAGAGTGACACCGGCTGCGCTGTCGCCAAAACTGATGATACCCAGGAATCGGTAGATATTTTTTGGCACAGAAATGGTGCCAGGTGCTATCATGAAGACGTAATTCTGACCGTCGACAAAGGCCAGGTGTGGTATTTTGCCGCAGTATTTTGCCAGCATTCCCATATTGCCCATGGTGTGATCAAAGCGTCCCCCGAGGCCGCCTAACACAGTGATATGACTGGCGCCTCTTGATACGGCCAGATCGATAGCAGCTTCGCTGTCCGTCATATCTTTTTCCATAGGCAGTTTGATGACGCCGAGGGCTTCTGGCTGATCACAGGAGTCGTAATCGCCGATTAGAAGATCTGGCGCTAGTCCCAGTCTTTGAGCGATTAAAAAGCCGCCATCAGCGCAGATGATAGTATCAAAAGATGTATAATCCATGGAAATCTGTTCCAGATGATCTATATGAGATGTAATGATTAAGGCTTTTAACATGTGATTTCTCCAATTTCATTTGTATTTGTTCTCCAATTATTATATAATATTTTTGTTAGTATTAAAATAAGGAGTTTAAAGATGAATAACATTATTGTAAGAGAAACATCTTCTGAGATTAGAGCAATCGCCAGAAATGCCCTAAAAGGGAATTGGCCGATGGTAGCTTTGGGATATTTTGTGTTTTATGTGATGACGACGACCATTCCGAATCTATTGTCTCTGCTGCTGCCAAATGCAGCCATGAATTATTATAACGAGATTTTAGAGCAGAATATCTCTTTATCCTATGTAGCAAACCTCTATGATACAATTTTGATGGGTGCCTTTACGCTGGGACTTTGCAGCTTCATACTGGCTTTTTTCAGAAAGAAGGACATCAACCCGGGATATATTTTCAACGGATTTGAGTATTTCATCAAGGCTTTCGGACTGATGATCGTCGTAGGATTTTTTACATTCCTGTGGTCGCTGCTTTTCGTCATTCCAGGCATCATCGCTGCCGTCCGTTACAGTCAGGCATTCTTCATTCTGGCAGATCATCCTGAAAAGGGCATTATGGAGTGCATGAACGAGACCAAATACCTGATGAATGGCAACAAAGCCAGATTCTTCTGCCTGTGCCTGTCCTTCATCGGCTGGCTGATTCTCGCTGCGCTGCCAGTAGCATTTATGCCGTATGAGTTCTTTTCAAATGGCATCATTGGCATCATTCTGACCGTGGTTTTTGATATTCCAAACATGTTTGTCATGGCTTATCTCTATACCGCCAGAGCGGCATTTTATGATTTGGTCACTGGTAATCTGGTGGCGAAACCGCAGTTTTCAGAAGACGACTACAATTTCTAATCAGAGTTTTAAAAACGCTTTGCGATAGAATCGCGAGAGCGTTTTTTTCTTTGCTGTAACAAGTGACAAGCAAGGGCACATATTATGAAGAGAGAAAAAGGAATGGAGGAATGAATTTGTCTATTGAACGTCACTATTTCCCTGGAAATAACACACCTGAGGGATTTTTTTCTTACTACGGATACATTCTCGGACAGAGAGAAGCAGAAAAGATTATCTGCATCAAAGGCGGCCCCGGCACAGGAAAGTCTACTTTTTTAACGAAGGTAGGGGAACGCCTGGCAGAAGCAGGTGAAAACGTTGATTTTTTACATTGCTCTGCAGATGAAAATTCCCTTGATGGAATTGTCGTCACAGATAAGAAGCTTGCCTTTATCGACGGTACCAGTCCCCATATCATCGATCCCATCACTCCTGGAGCGGTGGATTCGATCATCAACTTCGGCGATTTTTGGAACGATAAAAAAATTGCCGATCAGAAGGAAGACATCATCAGCTATAACGAGGAGTGTTCCAGATGGTATAAAATCGCGTATAATTACATGGCTTCTGCAAAATGCATCTACGACAACCTTTCAAATATCAACGATGAAGGAATTGAAATATCAGAAATTTACAAGTTAGCGGCAGATATCATCGCAAGAGAATATAAGAAATACGATATTTCCATCAAAGCGGGGAACATCAAACGATTTTTTGCTACAGGCATCACACCGAACGGAACCGTTTCTTATGTGAAATCCCTGCTGCAGCCGATGAAGAAAATCTACTTAATCAACGTGCCAGAAGGGTACAGCAATATCAGTTTCATGAACATTTTACTCGATGGAGCTGTCTATAGAGGCTTTGATGTGGAAGCATATTATTGCCCGATGGATCCAAAGAGAAAAATCGAACATCTGCTGGTTCCAGAAATCGGCGTGGCTTTTACGACCGCCAACAAGTGGCATGACCTGGAGCCATGGGAAATCTATACAGGTGAAGAAGATCGCCGCGAGATTACCATGATCGATATCAATGACTATCTCAGTGCATATTACGCGGAGAAGAATGCAGGTATCCTCAGCAAACTGTCAAAACTCTACAGCATGATGCTGAATGAAAGTATTTCTGCTCTGTCTAGAGCAAAAGAACACCATGATCTGGTGGAAAAAATGTACGTTAGAAACATGAATTTTGAAAAAATTGACACTTTAGTTGAAAAAACAGTGAATGATATAGTATAATCGTATTAATGACAAAATTACGTATGGAGAAAAACATTGGATTTACAATCAATACTTACGATGCTTGGCGGTATCGGTTTGTTCCTTTATGGAATGAAACTGATGGGGCAGTCTCTGGAGAGGTTTGCCGGAGCCAAGATGGAAAAGACATTAGAGAAATTGACCAGCAGCAAAGGGAAGGGTGTTCTGCTGGGGGCCGGCGTGACAGCCGTCATTCAGAGTTCTTCCGCTACTATCATCATGGTCATCGGCTTCCTCAACGCAGGAATTCTCAAGCTGATGCAGGCTGTACCCGTCATCATGGGTGCCAACATCGGTACGACAATTACCGCTCAGATTCTGAGACTGGGCGATATCAACAATGATAATCTCATACTTCAAATGCTGAAACCAGCTTCATTTGCGCCTATCTGCGTTGTCATAGGCGCATTTGCAATGCTCATTTCAAAAAAGAACAAGACGAAGGACAAGGCGGGGATTGCCGTAGGACTGGGAATCTTATTCATCGGTATGAGTATGATGGAGTCCAGTTTTAAACCGCTGGCAAGTTCTCCGGAATTCATGGAACTATTCCTGGTGCTGACCAATCCTGTATTGGGTGTCATTGCGGGTATGTGCGTCACGGTTTTACTGCAGAGCTCTTCCGCATCGGTCGGTGTACTGCAGGCGATGTCAGCGACAGGCGCGATCACCTTTTCTATGGCGGCGCCCATCGTCATCGGACAGAACATCGGCAAGTGTGTCACAGTTCTTCTTGCAAGTATAGGAACCAACAAAAACTCCCGGAGAGCGGTCTGCATCGACATCACCATGTCCATTATGGGAGCGATCCTGTTCTTAGCTGCGATTTATGTGTATCAGGGAATGATCGGCTTCAGTTTTTGGGATGAGCCAGTTAACCGCGGAAGAATTGCCGATTTCCATACACTCTTTAATCTGGTCACCTGTCTCGTCATGCTGCCTTGTGTTAATATATTGATTACCTTTGCAAAAAAAATCGTCAAAGATAAGAATGTATCAAAGATTGACGAAGAACTCGCTTTGCTGGATCCGATCTTCGTGCAGAACCCATCGGTTGCGCTGGAACAGTGCAAAAAAGTCATGGTTTCTATGGCAGATGCTGTAATGGAGAATTACAAGCTCTGCACTGCCTGCCTGTATCAATACGACCCTGAAAGCGCCGAAAAGGTCAGAGAAAACGAACGCTTCCTGGATAAGACGGAAAGTGTTCTGGGTGAATATCTAGTCAAGATTACGGAGCAGCATTTAGTAGGAGAAGATAATCGACTGGCTACAGAATTCATGCATACGGTAGGCGATTTTGAACGAATCGGAGATCACTGTATGAACCTTTTGGAAGTAGCAGAATATAATATGGAGCAGGAAATTGGATTTTCGAAGGACGCTCTTTTTGAATTGAATTTCCTGACCAGGGCAGTAGGAGAAGCGATGGATACTACGGCGACTGCCTACCAGCAGGAAAAAGAAAGTGTATGCCACAAGATCGGTCCTCTGGAAGATGTGGTAGACGATATGGTAGAGGCTTTGAAGTCAAAGCGGATTGTCAGACTGCAGACTGGCGCCTGCACCACAGAAGGCGGCATCTCATACATAGAAGTCCTGACAAATATGGAAAGAATCTCTGACCATTGCGTCAATATTTCCATGCACCTTCACCAGAGAATCATTAAAGAAAGTCTGGACACCCATAAGAGCGAAGTCTTTAATCGAGAAGCAGACGAATACAAGGCAATGAAGGTATACTACGAAAAACAATATCTGGATCCAGTCATGTAATAGGAGGTAAAAGAATATGGCATTTTTTGATAAATTGAATGATCTGGCAGCTACTGCGACAGAAAAAGCCAGCAGTGCAATTGAGAGTGGAAAGACGGCAATCAACGTGAGCCGTGAAGAAAAGAAGATACAGGATTTTACCTGCCAGATTGGCGAAATCATCGTAAAAAGATTGGATTGCGGCATGGAGCCTGATTCTGAAATCTGCGACCTTTATCAATGCATCCTCGCTGCGAGAAAGGAAATCGAAAAACTGCAGGCGGAACAAGGCGCGCTGAAGCCACAGCCTGAGGAATGCTGCGGACAGCAGCCGGTTTACTGCGGCCAGTGCGGTGAGAGCAATCCGCCGGGAACCAGGTTCTGCGGTGCATGTGGAGCAAGACTAGAGCGATAGGGTCAATCACGACAGATACGATAAAAAAGACACAGAGTATATCCTAATGCGGTATACTCTGTGTTTTTTTGCTGTCAGGCTATTCAATTCGTCCTTTTCTGCCTCTTTTTCAGCTTCTTAAAATTTAAAGTAAACCTCTTTTGCCAAAACGGCAAAAAATCGCATTTTAGCAAAAAACATGAAAGTGTCGGCATGCCGACAGGCGAAACAGTCCTATTGCCATCCTCACAGTCCATATTTGCCAATTTGATTCACGTCAGCCTATACCAAAACTGTATGCTCTAATAAAATCTTCGTTCCAAGAATCATAAGGATGATTCCGCCCGCTAATTCAGCTTTTGACTTGAACTTACAGCCAAAGATACCGCCGATTTTGATGCCGGCAGCGGAAAATAGAAACGTTGTGATACCGATGATCGCAGCAGATAAGAAAATATTTACTTTCAAAAAAGCGAAGGTGATGCCTACAGCAAGCGCGTCAATGCTGGTGGCGACAGCCATGACCAACATGGTTTTAAAACTGAAGGAATTGCTGACCTCCTCAGAATCCTTTGCAAAGGATTCTTTGACCATGTTCAGACCGATTAAAAAGAGGAGAATGAAGGCGACCCAATGGTCGAAGGCGGATATGTATTTCATAAATGTGCTGCCGAGAAAATAACCGATGATGGGCATCAGAGCCTGGAATCCTCCAAACCAGAGGCCTGCGACTGCCATGTGCTTTACTTCTGTCTTTTCTACAGACAGCCCCTTACAGACAGAAACTGCAAATGCGTCCATTGATAATCCTGCTGCTAATAACAGTAATTCGATAATTCCCATAGTTTCCTCCTAAAAATGTTCATAAAAAAGACCCATGCATAGAGTGATCCCTATACATGAGTCTCGTTTTTTAAGATAAGCCAGACCTTTCGGTCAGTATGTTGACGTATCACACAGATGTGCAAACTACTCCCTCACAGTTTTTTTATAATAACCTAATTTTTCCAGCTTGTCAAGATTTTATTTTTTCTAGGACTTGCTGCATATCCGCTGGAAGCGGTGCTTCCACGATCAAGCGCTTTTTTGTCACCGGATGGTCAAAGGACAGTTTGTAAGCGTGGAGCGCCTGTCTGTCCAGCAGCCACGGATTCTCTCCGCCATACAGATAATCTCCGACCAGGGGATAGCCGATGTGGGACATATGGACTCTGATCTGATGGGTCCTGCCGGTTTCCAGCAGCAGCTCCACTACAGTATATCCTTTGCCCTTTGGAAAACGCTCCAGCACCTTGACGTGGGTGATAGATGGGTATCCTCCTTCAGACATGACGCTGCGGGCAACATTTTCTGGATCAGGTCGTCCTATAGGCAGGTCGATGGTGAAGGCTTCTTCATTGATGATGCCGTTTGCTACTGCTATGTAACGTTTCTCTATGGCATTGGCCTTCATTTGTTTGGTCAGGTCGTCTTGCGCGTGGGAGTTTTTTGCCACGATCAAGAGGCCGGTGGTGTCCATATCCAGCCGATTGACAAAGCGGATTTTGAACGTCTGACCGGTGTCCTCCATGTATTTCATCAAACCGTTTGCAATGGTGTGAGAAGGATGTCCCTTGGTCGGATGTACGATGACGCCGGGCTGCTTGTTCAGAACCAGCAGATCGTCATCTTCAAAGACGGGATAGATAGGGATGTCTTCTTTGGGAAAGTCACTCTTTTCTTCGGGCAGCTTGATGGAAAGTACATCGCCAACTTCAGGAGTGATCCATCCGGCGACTTCTTCACCGTTTAAAAAAACCAGATGTTGATATTTTAATTTTGTCAGCAGTCTGGAAGAAAAGCTGAATTTTGTACGAAGGAGTCCTTTGATAGGAACTCCTTCGTCTTCTTTTGTCACGATATATTCGAATTTTGCCATAATTACCTCATTATAGGAATTTGCTCTTTACTTTTGTCCAGAAATCGTAGTTTTCAAAACGCATCAGGTTGACCTGGATATCAGAAAATGAAACTTCGATTTCTTTGATCTCTTCGTATTCGACGGAGAAGCCGTCGTAGACGATGCAGATCTTGTGTTTGGGGTCTTCCATGTCGGGCACGATGCCAAGAGAGAGATCTGACGGCAGCATGATGCTGGAGGTAAAGGACCTATAAGCCGTCGTGTTCATCGGCGCAATCGGCGTTACCTGCAGGATGCTCAGACGCGGGTCAACGATGCTGCCGCCTAAAGAATAGTTATATGCGGTACTTCCAGCCGGCGTCGCAATCAAAAGACCGTCGCCACTGAATCGTTCAATAAAGCCGCCGCCGATGGAGATGTTCAGGTGGATTGAATAGGTGGAATTTGCCTTGATGACGACCTCGTTGAGGCCGACGTGCTCATAGGTAGTATCCCCGGCGTCGATTTTCACCTTTACGGTGGAAAGCTGCTGAATCGAGTATCTCCCTTGGGTATAATTAAAGATGAAATCGTCCAGCATGTCAGGCATGATTTCCTGGAAGAAGCCTAAGTGCCCTGTATTGATGCCGATGATGGGCATGGTGGGGAAGTCGAACTTGTGGATGGTGTGCAGGAACGTGCCGTCGCCACCGATGCAGACCAGGAGATCCGCGTCTTCACGGTATACGGGCAGCAAAACAAAGCCGGATTTGTCCAGCTTTTGTTTTAACTTTTTTTCTGTACGCTTCGATGTTTCGCCGTCGTTGGCGTATATAAATATCTTTTTACTCATAGCTTCTCTATCTTACATTAATTTTTCAAATTCTTCAACCAGGCTTTTAAAGGTTTCCATCGCCATAACCACAGGCTCTTTGCTGCTCATGTCCACACCTGCGATTTTTAGGAGCTCAACAGGATAATCGCTGCTGCCAGTCTTGAGGAATTCTTTGTAAGCGTCTCTTGCCGGCACGCCTTCTTCGAGTATCTTCTTCGAGATTGCCGTAGCTGCAGAGTAGCCGGTGGCGTATTGATAGACGTAGAAGCCTCTGTAGAAATGGGGGATTCTGGACCATTCATATTTGATATGTTCGTCCTCTGCCAGGGCAGGACCGAAGTAGGCTTTGTTCAGTTTGTCGTATTCGGTGCACATCCATTCTGCTGTCAGACTGCCGCCGTCTTCCACATATTTATGGGTCAGATTTTCAAATTCAGCAAACATCGTCTGTCTGAACAGGGTTGTACGGAATTCTTCAATATACATATTCAGAATATATTTGCGCATTTCTTTGTCTGTCTCTTTGCCGAGCAGATACTGCATCAACAGAGATTCATTGACCGTAGACGCCACTTCAGCGGTAAAGATGGAGTGATCACCATAGGTGAAAGGCTGGGATTCTCTCGTATAGCTGGAATGCATGGAGTGCCCCATTTCATGGACGACGGTAAATACGTCTTTCAGTGTATCTGTGTAATTGAGCAGGATATATGGAAAACTGTCGTAGGAACCGAAGCTGTAGGCACCGCTGGTCTTTCCTTCGTTTTCGTAGACGTCGATCCATCCTTCTTCTACACCCCGAGAAAGTCTCTGAATGTATTCTTCTCCCAGAGGGGCAAGACCTTCTTTCATGATTTCGATCGCCTCTTCATAAGGGACAACACGTTTTGGAACTTCTACGAGAGGAACGTAGACATCGTACATCTTGAGTTCATCTACTCCCAAAACTTTTTTGCGCAGTTCGATATATTTGTGAAGAACAGGCAGATAGTCATGGACGACTGAAATCAGATTATCGTAAACTGATTCGGGAATGTTGCCTCCAGAGAGAGCTGCGTTTCTGGCAGATTTGTAATTTCTGATTCTTGCACCTACCACGTCTGTCTTTACATTATAGTTGTAGGTTGACGAGATGGTGTTGATCAGAGCCTTATAAGCCTCATATACGTTGGTAAATGCAGCTTTGCGTACTTCTCTGTCGTGAGATTCCATGAAGGTGATATAGTTGCCGTGGGTGACTTCTACTTCATCGCCGTCCTCGTCAATGATAGTGCCGAATTTGATGTCGGCATTGTTGAGCATGGTGAAGATGGTATTGGTGGCATCTGTCACTTCGCTCATCTGGGCGAGAATATTTTCCTGATCTTGGGACAGCACATGTTCCTTTTCACGAAGGACATCTTTGATGACAAACTCGTACTGTGAAAGGGCAGGTTCCTCTTTGATATAAGAAAGCAGGGTTTCCTCTGAAGCAGACAGAAGCTCAGGCGTAAAAAAGCTCATAGAAGCCGCTGCCTTTGCAATGATGGTGTTAATCTTGTCGTGCATACCCTGCTGTTTGGAAACGCGGTTATCTTCATCCAATTTCATTCTGGCAAAGACATAAGCTTTCTCCAGCTTCTGCCAGATCGCGTCCTTCTCCTGCAGGGCTTCCGCCAGGGTGTGAGCGCTTTCGGTCAGACGGCCCTGATATCTGCCAAAGGACTCCGTCAGCGCAAGGGCTTCTTCGATGTCCTTTTCCCAGGACGCATCGTCTGCATACATCCTTTCGATGTTCCATTTATATTTTTGATCAATTTCACTGCGGTTTTTTAATTTTTTGTTTCCCATTTTTACCTCCTGTAGTATACTATTACAATGAATAGTATAGCACAAAACTGAAAGGAATAACATAAATGGATAACAGACCAATTGGTTTTTTTGATTCAGGACTGGGAGGACTTACGAGCATTCCCCATATCATGAAACAATTACCCAATGAAAAAATCATTTTTTTCGGCGATACAGCCAGGACGCCTTATGGTTCAAAATCACCGGATACCATCAGACAGTTCACCATGCAGATTGGAGATTTCCTGGTTAGGAACAATGTCAAGATGATTGTCATCGCCTGTAATACGGTCAGTGCCACCTGTCTGGATGATCTCAGAAATGCTTATCCGGAGATTCCCATTATTGGCGTCATTTCACCGACGGCAAAGGTCGTGGCAAAGGAGTGCGGAGATGAGGATCATATCGGCATCATCGCGACAAAAGTCACCATCAAGACCAATGCATACGAGAAGACAATCAACGAAAAGCACCAGGGGCTCAGCCTGTATTCAAAGGCATGTCCGGCTTTCGTCCCGCTGATCGAAGAGGGTATTATCAGAAATGACATCATGGACTTGACCATCAAATATTATCTGGACGATTTCATTAAAGAGAACGAGATCAATACTTTGGTGCTGGGCTGCACCCATTATCCGCTGATCAGCGAAAATCTGAAACGGATTTATCCGAGCCTGAAGATTATCAGCTCCTCTAAAGAGGTTGCAACAGCAGTAAAAATAGAGCTGGAGAAACGAGATATGTTTGCCGAAGAAACGCAGCTGAAAAACGTATTCTATGCCAGCGACCTCTCAGAGAATTTTGTAAACATGATTCAGAATATATTAGGTAAGGAAGAAGACGAGTTGAACATCAAGTTCAAGAATTTAGACATATAGGAGATAAAAATGGACAGAGATGAACTATTTACCCTGCTCGATATCGAGACAGGAGAGGACTTTCAGTATTTTGAGAATTTTGCTGATTTCGTAGAGAACGAAGGCGCTATCGACAGTGACGCGATTTACGATCTGGTAACAGAAATTGATATGAAAACCTTTGCAGAACTCTGCGAAAGTTATTTCTACGAGACCTTGGAGAATGTGCCTGGAGATCAAATCGACGTATACAATCTCATTGAGAACATCAAAAGAGTTTTGGTGGGCTTGTCTGAAGCCGTCAGAAAAGGGGAAGAAAATGCAGATCTGAAGCTGACTGACGAGTGGAATAAATTCAGAATTTGGTATTCTGCTGACAGTGAGGTAGAGTGCAAAAATATTGCCAGCGATGAAGTGCACTATGTGCCCGTAAGGGATGCCCTGGTGATCTCCAGACTTGAGAAGTTAGAAGGCGACGAATATCGATATGATTTCACAGGCGCTTTGGATTATGAACTGGAAGAATTCATCATGAATTATGCAGACATGGCAGATGCAGAAAATGATTAACACTTTTGGAACCTCCTGCATATGATAAAAATACAAAGACTAGGGAGGTTTTATATGGGTGAATTCAGAAACGATTGCTGCGATCCAAAACCGGATTGCTGCTGCAAACCTCAGAATGACTGCTGTAACAACGACAGCGGAAGCATATGGGGAATACTTATCTTACTAGCAGTTCTTTATTTTCTGTTCTGTGGGAATAACGACAGAGGCGGAGGCCTCTTCGGAGGACTGTTCTAGAGAAAAAAGTGGAGTTTATGCCAAAAGGTATAACTCCATTTTTTTATTCATCCTTTCTGGCTCTCAAAGTTGTATTGCTTTTCTTTTTTTCCAATGATAGAATAAAGACAGTCGCCTTTCGAGGACGAAACTATGCGTGGAGGTATGAAGATGGAACGTTTGAATCAGAATGATAAGCATACTTATCGAATTGGATTGATCAGTGTATTGAGTTGTAATACCTTATGGGGATTTTTACCGATCTATTGGCAGGCCCTAAAACCCATTGATTCTACAGTGATTATCTTCTATAGAGTCGTGCTGATGTTTCTCGTCTGCTTTGCGGCCTGTGCCGTTCAATCGGGCGTCAAGGGTCTTTTCAAACCCATGTTTGAATCGAAAAAGAAGACGTTCATTTACGTGGCTGCAGGCTTCGTAATTACCCTGAACTGGAGTCTTTATATCTGGGCGGTCAACGCAGGGTTCGTCATTCAGACCTGTATGGGATATTTCCTGGAGCCGTTGGTAGTCTGCTGCTTTGGGATTATCTTCTATAAAGAAAAGGCAAACAAATGGAAGAAGATCTCCATGGTCTTTGCTTTCTGCGGACTGATGGTCATGATTATCGGGTACCGGGAAATCCCATTTATCGCCTTAGGTCTGGGACTATCCTTTGCCATCTATTCGGCTATCAAAAAGAGCGTTTTCCTGAACCCGATTCATTCTCTCTTATATGAGACGCTGTTTTTGGCCCCAATCGCGCTGATCGTCATCGCATTTATTGAGAAGAGTGGCAATGGAGCGCTGGAGACTGCAGGCGGATTTAAATTTTTCCTTCTCATGTTTGCCGGGCTGGCTACGGCGATTCCAATGGGGCTCTTTTCCTTTGCGGCTAACAAACTGCCGTTGATCACTTTGGGACTCTGCGAATATATTGCGCCGTCTATTACGCTGATATTGGGGATCTTTCTCTTCAAAGAACCTTTTGATGTGATTCAGTTCAGTGCATTCGTGGTCATCTGGATCGGACTTGTTTTCTTCACCTATGGTGAATTTGCAGATATGAAAAATACGGAAATTAGAAATACATAAACGGGAGGACATCGTTGAAAGAGAAAAAGTTAAATTTTTTTAATGTAGCTGTCATGTATGTCGGCACCATCATGGGTGCCGGCTTTGCTTCTGGCAGAGAGGGCTGGCAGTTTTTTGGAATTTTTGGAAACAAAGCTTATGTGGGCATCGCTCTGGCAGGGCTCTTATTCATGGCCCTGGGCATGATGGTGAGCTATATCGCACGAAGCCTCAGAACCGACGATATGGGAAAAGTGATTGTCTTTAGTGATAATCCAAAGTTTTCCGATGCCGTTGGTTATTTTATGGCTGCAATTCTCTATACTATCATCATCTCCATGTCTGCTGCAGGTGGATCGCTTTTGAACCAGCAGTTCGGCATTAACAAAGCCGTCGGAGGCGCTATGATCGTCATTTTGGTGATTTTGACCGTCCTGGGCAATTTTGAGAGAGTGTCAAAGGTCTTTAAGCTGATCATTCCGGTGCTGTTCGTCATCGATATCGGCTGCTGCATTCTCGTCATGTGTTCTGACATAAGGCAGAGCGGGGCAACTTCAGGTTTTCCGGCAAGTGCTATGGCGCCTAACTGGTTTATGGCTGCAATCATCTTTATTTCTTATAATATGATGGGGATGATTCCCATTATCGCAACCTCGTCTATGGAAGCGAGGGATAAGAAAAACGCTATTTTTGGTTCTGGTCTGGGCGGCATCCTGCTGGCTTTCCTGACTTTGGTCTTGATTCTTGCACTGCAAAAGGATATGGCTTACACCCAGAGTATGGATCTGCCAATGCTTGCCTACACCTCCAGAATCTCCAAGGCGGCAAATATTCTCTTTGGGCTGGTGCTCTTTGCGGCGATATACTCTGCGGCTACCAGCACCTATTTCGGATTTTCTACAAAGATCAAAGAATCGCCGAAGAAAAAATATATCCTTATTATAGGGGCATGTATCGGCTTCTTCTGCGGGCTGACTGGTTTTAAGAATATTGTCGCTTACCTATATCCTACAGAAGGATATATCGGCATGGTGATTATCCTGATGATCATCATTAACTTTTTCAGGGTATGGAGAAAGAACAGGATGGAAAGAAAGATGAAATGTAATGACAAAGGATTCGAAAATTTTGAAAATTACGATCATTTCGCATATCCTAAAGACATTGTAAGAGTGACCGCTGGATCTGGCGGTGAGTCTTTGCTGGTCTTTGGCAGCGAAAAAACAGCGCTTTATGATTGCGGCATGGCATACTGTCATGCACAGCTGATTGAAAATATTTCTAAGGCTTTGAAAGAGCGGGGCAGGGACGGGCTTGACATCGTGCTGCTGTCTCACACCCATTACGATCACGTCGGTGCGCTGCCTTATGTTATCGAGAAATGGCCGGACGTAACCGTTTTTGCAGCAGCAAAGGCAAAATCTGTCTTTGAGAGCAAAGGGGCAAAGGCCACCATGAAACGGCTCGGAGAGGCTGCGAGAGACGAATTTTCGACATTTACGGATTCCATCAGCGTAGAAAACTTACGAGTTGACCGTATCGTCAAAGATGGTGATCAGATTTCCATCGGACAGGAATATTTTGCCGTACTGGAGACGCCGGGTCATACGTCATGTTCCATGACCTATGTATTGGAGCCTGCCGGCATCATGTTCACCTCAGAATCAACCGGCGTGTTGCGAGACGCTGAGAGTGTAGAGATTTCTGCTTTAAAGAGCCATCAGGATACGATCGATTCTGCAAATAAGTGCAAGGCCTACCATGCGAAACAGATCATCTGCCCGCATTTCGGTATCATACCGAAGGATTTTGTGGATAGTTACTTTGATTTGTATTTGCAGTCTGCGGAGGAAGAGAAGGCATTCATCTTGTCCTACGCTCGCCAGGGATACAGCAATGAGGATATTTTAGAAGAATATGAGAAGAAGTTCTGGACGGCAGAACGAAGCAAGTCACAGCCTAAGGCGGCTTTTGAAGAAAACGCAAGACCGATGATCAGGCACCTGGTGGATACTTACGGTCCGGATTATGGAAATGCTGATATAGCGAAATAATTTGTGGTATGATAGATGAAAACGAATGGAGGAATGTAAATGTTAGATTTGCTGATCAAAGAAGGACAGTATCCTGACTTTGGTGAAGATCAAATGAAGCAGGGCAACGTAGGTGTCACCGATGGAAAGCTTTCATATATAGGTACAGAAGAACTTGAAGCGAAAGAAGTCATCGATGCCAGGGGCAAAGTGGTTTCTCCCGGCTTTATCGATATCCATATGCACGAAGAGAACTTTGCTGAAGAGGGTGAAGATTACGTCATCGCCCAGATGATGCTGGAAATGGGCGTGACCACGGCAGTCGGAGGCAACTGCGGCATGCAGAACCAGGATCTCTCTTACTTTAAAGAAGTTTTGAATAGGCAGGGTGGTTCGCCAGTCAATTACATCATGCTGGCAGGCTATAATAGCTTCCGCTATGAACTGGGCATCGGGCGTTATGAGACAGCCAGTCAGGAACAGCGGGACATCATCAGAAAACGAATACAGAGAGAACTGGATGAAGGTGCTTACGGTATTTCCTTTGGTATCGAATACGACCCGGGAATCACTACAGAAGAAGTCCTCTATGCCATCGGTGTAACAGAGGATCCGAATCTGCTGGTTTCTGCCCACTACAGGGAGGACTGTCTGCAGAACATTGATCCGATTCAGGAAATGATCAGAATTGCCGATGAAATTCCGATGAAATTTCAGATTTCTCACCTATCCAGCTGCTCCGCCATGGGGTTGATGGAAGAATCTCTGGATGCCATTAACGAGGCGATGGATAAGAACCCGAGGCTGAATTACGACACTTACCCATACAATGCGTTTTCTACGCATATGGGGTCTGCGGTCTTTGAGGACGGCTGTATCGAAGGCTGGCACAAGGACTACAGCGATATCCTTTTGACAGACGATCCGTACAAAGACATTCGCTGTACAAGGGAAATTTTCGAGAAAGTCAGGGAGGAATACCCTGATATGCTGGCAGTCGCCTTTGTCATGAATGAAAAGGAAATTGCAGCAGCTATCGCCAATCCTAACGGCATGGTGGCCAGCGATGCCATCATCAATAACGGCAATGGACATCCTAGGGCAGCGGGGACATTTCCAAGAGTTCTCGGAAAATATGTGAGGGAAGACAAGGTGCTGCCTTTGATCGCCGCCATCAGAAAGATGACCTTGGAGCCGGCAGAGAGACTGGATCTGGCAAAGAAGGGAAGGATCGAAGTAGGCTGCGATGCAGATCTGACCATTTTCAACCCGGAGACAATCATGGACGGCGCCACTTTCTCCGATTTACATATTCAGCCAGAAGGCATCGACTATGTATTGATAGACGGGAAGCTGGCTCTGAAAGATAAAGTTACGGTGAATAACAGACTTGGAAGGTTTATAAGTTACAAATAAGGAATAGACGAAACGCAAGAAAAGCCGCGTTAGAGACAGCTTTTTCTTGCGTTTTTCTGTATCGTAAATGAGACCAAATGTATAATTATTCATTGATATGGATGTGGAAAGATAAACTGCGAATTCTTGAAAAAAGTGATTTTTGTAGATACATTATCTAAGTAAATATTGGAAAACTAATCATTTTAGAATGTGTAAAGCTAGGGATTCGTTTGGGAATTGTACAAATTATCAGACAGTTTTTGTAGATTTTCAAACTGCATTCTTATTTACATTTTTGCATAACAGTAGTATAATAAAATCGTTATTTTGATATTTGGTCGAATATGGCCAGGTATTGTTAGTTATTTATTATTTTTCTCACAGGCTCTACAGATAATCTGTCGTTCTGTTGAGAAAGCAGTCCAATCTTTCGGACTAACAAGGAGGTATTATTTATGGAAGAAAAGAAAAAGAAATTTGCGGTACCTCATGTCTATATCCTGTTATTTGCACTGATTGCAATCTGTAGTATTTTGACCTACATCATCCCAGCAGGATCTTATGACATGATGATGGTAGACAAGCGTGAAGTAGTCAATGCGTCTACCTTCCACAATGTTGCACAGACTCCTGTCACACTGATGCAGTTCCTGACAGCAGTACCGAGAGGCATGCAGGAATCCGCACAGATCATCTTCTTCATCTTTATCGTCGGTGGAACCATGGCTATTATTCAGGAAACAAAATCCATCGAAGCTGGCATGGGAAGGCTGATCAAAGCGATGAGGAACGCTTCAATTCTGATCATTCCAATCGTGATGATTTTCTTCTCCATCTGCGGTTCCGTTTTCGGTATGGCAGAAGAGACCATCCCATTCATTCCAATCTTCGTATCACTGTGTCTGGCTATGGGCTTTGACTCCATCACTGGCGTTGCGTTAGTATTCTGCGGCGCAGGCGCAGGATTTGCAGGCGCATTCATGAACCCGTTTACGGTACAGGTTGCACAGGGTATTGCAGAATTGCCACTGCTTTCTGCTATGAGTTTCAGAATCATAATCTACGTATGCTTTGTCGCATTAGCGATCTTCTTTGTCATGAGATATGCCATCAAAGTCAAGAAAAATCCACAGCTGTCATCCATGCACGCTTATGACCAGACGAGAGAGGATAGTGTGGACTTAGAGGAACTGCCAAACTTCGGTGGTAAAGAAAAAGCGATTTTGATCGTATTCGTAGCAGCAATCGTTTTGCTGGTGTTCGGCGTAGTCAAATGGGGATGGTACATGGATGAAATCGCTGCCCTGTTCCTGGGCATGTCCTTCATCGTTGCCTTCATCGCAAGAATGGGTTTCAACAATTATGCCAATGTTCTCGGAAAAGGTATGGCTGACATCGCCTCTGGCGCTTTGGTTGTAGGTTTTGCGAGAGGAATCCTGGTCGTCATGACTGACGGACAGATCTTACATACGATTCTTCATGCAGCTGCAGAGGGACTCTCCAAGCTGCCTTCCATGATTTCTGCTGTCGGCATGTACATCTTCCAGTGTCTGCTCAATTTCATCGTTCCATCAGGTTCCGGACAGGCTGCCGTTTCCATTCCTATCATGGCGCCGCTGGGAGATCTGGTAGGTGTTACAAGACAGACTGCTACCATCGCATTCCAGTTGGGAGATGGTATTTCCAACATCTTCACACCGACTTCAGGTTACTTCATGGCTGGACTTGCCATTGCAAAGGTTCCTTGGTCAAAGTGGGCAAAATGGATTCTGCCATTGATCGGACTTGAATATTTGCTGGGAGCAATTTTCGTAGTCGTTGCACAGGCAATGCAGCTGGGACCATTCTAAATAACAATCAGATGATCGCGAAAATGGCATATTTTTTCAATATGCCATTTTCCTTTAAATCCAAATGGAGGTATTATGAATTACGATCAGTTAAAAGAAAAAATCATTTCCGAAATTGAAAAGAACAAAGCGGAACTGACAGCACTGAGCGACGACCTGGCAGACCATCCGGAGATTTCTGGCGAAGAATACGAGAGTTCGAAAAAAATCGTAAAGCTGCTGCAGCGTCACGGTTATGCGACAGAATATCCCTTTGCCGGACTGGATACGGCATTCAAGGGTGTATTTGGCAGCGATAATCACAAGCACAAGATTGCGATTTTAACAGAATACGACGCGCTGCCAGAGATCGGCCACGCATGCGGACACTGTCTCAGTGGTTCCATCAGCGTTTTGGCCGGCCTTGCGACAAAAGATCTGCAGGATGAACTGGATGCCGATATTCACATCATCGGGACGCCCATTGAAGAGACCGACGGCGCCAAGTGTACCATGGTAAAACAGGGCGTCTTCGATGGATACGACATGGCCATCATGGTGCATCTGTACAACTCCAACCTGGCAGCTCCGATTTTGCAGGGGCTGGCTTCTTATATGTATCAGTTTCACGGCAAAGCGGCTCACGCTTCTGCAGCGCCTTGGGACGGCGTCAATGCGTTTAACGCCGCCCAGTTGATGTTCCATGCGGTAGACATGCTGAGACAGCACTGCAAATCTGACGCACAGTTCCACGGCATTATCAGAAACGGCGGAGAAGCACCGAATATCGTGCCGGAAGAAGTGACAGCAGAATTTTATATCCGGGCACTTGATAAGCACTATCTGGAAGAACTCGTGCGCAAAGTAGATGACTGTGCAAGAGGGGCAGCTATCGCTACCCAGACCACTTGGGACAAGTACCCGACAGCAGAGGTCTATGATAATCTGAAGAAGAATCAGACAGGCATTGAGACGTTGGAAGAAGTCTACGAAGAATTGGACATTCCGATCAACGGAGATCCAGGCAAAATCTTCGGTTCTTCCGACGCAGGCAATGTCAGCTTCGCATGCCCTGCGTTTCATCCGTGTCTGCAGGTAACAGAGCCGGATACGCCGATCCACACCAGAGGTTTTGCAGACGCCATGAAGACGGAACGGGCGCATCAGTGTCTGGTGACCGGTGCGAAGATTATCAGCTTGCAGATAGCAAAAATCTTTAGTGATGAAGAAAAAATCAGCAAATTGAAAGCGGATTTTGAAAGGAATTAGTTATGTCTTATTTCATATTCTTTTTGCCTCCTGCGGCAGCATTGATCGTGCTTCTGATCGCGATCAAAAACGGTTTTAACAAGCAGGCGTTCATGGTGGCAGCGGGTATCACCATGGTCATCAACATGTTTGCAATGCACAAATTGACACTGTATGGATTGCTCTGTACACTGACGGTACCGCTGGCAGCTATCTACGTTTTAATCTGTCTGTGGCTGTCCATCAGAGAACGCCGCGGAGACAGAGAATAGGAGGATTATATGGGTATCTTTGGTATCATCATGATCTTAGCTGTCGTGCAGCTTTTCGTGGTCGGCTCCATCATTCAAAGGGGAAACGCATCCTTGATTCCCGGCTTTCTGCTGACCAAAGTGACGAATCTTCCTGCGTACTGCCGCATGTTTGGCAATCGTTTGATCTTGCTGGCGCTCATAGGAATCGTCTGTGCGGTCATGTCCTTTACATCGGCTGAATTCAGCAGCAGACCTATTATCATCTTCGGTCTCGGCATCATATTGGTCATCGTGCTGCTGATGCTGGATCATAAGAAGTTCACAAAATAAAGTACACTGCGAAAAAGCTGTCCTCTAAGTTTTATGACCGGGAGGAGGGCTTTTTTGTATGGAAAGAAAATATTCACACCGATTTTACACAATTCATTTATCTTAGTGACAAAATTATGTCATTGGAATTCCTTTTTTTACCGCTATAATGGACGTACCGGAAAAGGAAAGGAGACTAGAAAATGACTTATCAAAATAACTTTAAGCGTTTCGAAAAGAAATACTTGATAGACGAGAAACAATATAGGGATTTGATCGCGCTGATCTACTGCAGGCTGGAGTATGACAGGTATAAGAAGTACAAGATCTGCAATATCTACTTCGACACGCCGCAGTTCGATCTGATCAGGGAATCCATTGAAAAGCCCATCTATAAAGAGAAGCTCAGGCTCAGAAGCTATGGTGTTCCAGATGCGGATGACTTTGTCTTTCTTGAAATCAAGAAAAAGTTAGACGGCATCGTTTACAAGAGGAGAATTTCTCTGCCGTATTGTCAGGCAGTGGACTACTGCATTAACGGGAATCTCCCTGCGCAGCAAAATCAGATCACCAACGAGATCGACTGGCTCATGTCCAAGCAGCAGCTCTATCCCATGCTGTATTTGTCCTACGACAGACTGGCTATGAGAGGCATCGAAGATCCGGCGCTTCGGATCACCTTTGACAGCAATATCGTGTGGCGAATCAACCAGCTGGATATGACAAAGGGAGATTTTGGCCACGTAAAAATGCCTGCAGGCCAGTACATCATGGAGATCAAAACGGGCGGCGCCATGCCCTTGTGGCTTTCAGGCGCACTGAATCAGCTGGCCATTTACCCAAAATCGTTTTCAAAGTATGGAACTATTTACAAAGAAGAGTTATTTCAAAATTTATCATTAGAAGAAGGGGGATTTTGTAGTGCTAGATAGTGTTTTGACAACAGACGCCGGATTGACCAGCGTCACCACGTTACAGTTTTTGGAGTGCACGCTTGCATCAATCGTGCTGGGGGTATTTTGTTCATTGATATATATGTACCGGAACCGCTATCATAAAAGCTTCGTCGTTACCCTGGCGCTGATGCCGCTGATCGTGCAGATCGTCATCATGCTGGTCAACGGAAACCTGGGGGCCGGTGTGGCGGTCATGGGAGCCTTCAGCTTGGTCAGATTTCGCTCCATCCCTGGAACGGCAAGGGATATCGGCAGCATCTTCTGCGCTATGGCGGTAGGGCTTGCTACAGGGATGGGATATCTGGCTGCGGCGTTTGTGTTCCTGGCCTGCTTTGCCATCGTCAATATTTTGCTCAACGTGACCAGATTCGGTGAGGGGAGCCGGGGCGAGAAGCAATTGAAAATTACCATACCTGAAAATCTGGATTATACGGGAATTTTTGACGACCTGTTTGAAACGTACACGAAAGAATATCATCTGACCCAGGTGAGGACCACCAATATGGGAAGCCTCTTTGAGCTGACCTACACGGTCAATATGAAGTCCGCGCAGGAAGAAAAGAAGTTTATCGACGATATCCGGTGCCGCAACGGGAACTTGAAAATCGTTTGCGGACTGGATCCGGAAACCAGAGAGATGATATAGGAGTGTGTGATGAAGAAAATCAGAAAATATATCGCGGCTGTATTGCTGCTTTCTTTCGTGATGGCCAGTCTTGCATCCTGTGGAACCTCCGACCCTGCAAAATCGGAGACGGACCCGAGTGATACCATCGTATCGGGAAAAATCGACGTAAAGTATACCCACAGGGACTTGGACGGTTCCTGGGATGACGGAGAGGCCACTAAGGTGGCGCTGTCCGACGAGTCATACACCATCAAAGAAGCCGGGGTCTATGTTTTTTCCGGAACGCTGAAGGACGGCCAGATCATCGTTGATGCAGGGGATACGGACAAAGTGCAGATCGTGCTGAACGGGGCAGATCTGAAATGTGACAGCGGTCCTGCTATCATGGTGGAAAATGCAGACAAAACCTTTTTGACGCTGGCTGAAGGCTCAGAAAACACCGTTGCAGACGGCAAAGCCTATGATGTGACGGAGGATCAGCCCTGGGGCGCAATTTTCAGCAGAGATACGCTGACGATAAACGGTTCCGGGAAGCTGACGGTGGCAGGCAGCTATAACAACGGTATCGTCTCAAAAGATGATTTGAAGATCACAGGCGGCGAAATCCAAGTCACGGCAAAGAACGACGGCCTGAGAGGGCGGGACAGTGTCCGGATTTATGACGGAAAGATTTCCATCGACGCTGCAGGCGATGGAATCAAGTCGAATAACGATACCGACGAAGGAAAAGGATTTGTCTCCATCGACGGCGGAGAAATCGAGATTGAGAACGTTTCCAGTCAGGGTATTGACGCATTCTATGTGGCGCAGGTCACAGGAGGCGCGGTATCGATCGACAGCTCTAACGAAGGAATACAGGGCAAACTCATCTACATTCAGGATGGCGGGCTGGATATCCGGGTTTCTGACGACTGCCTCAATGCGACGGACAGCACCCAGACTGGCTCTGAAAATGCGCAGGATGGTGTGGGTCTCGAAATTGCAGGGGGCACGCTGAACCTTTCCACCACTGCAGGCGATGGTCTGGATTCCAATGGCGATCTGACCGTCAGCGGCGGCACTACGATGATTCAGGGCTCCTCTGGCGGCGCAGAGGTGAATTTGGATTACAATGGGAAAGGTGTCATTACGGGCGGAACGGTCATCGGCGTCGGCAACACGCAGATGGCGCAGAACTTCGGTGAGGACTCTGCGCAAGGCTCGATTCTCTATGGTACGGAGAATACCGAAGCGGGCACGACGGTAACGCTGATGGATGCAGATGGGAAGGAACTGGCTTCTATCAAAGCGGACAGAAGTTTTTCCAGCGTACTGGTCAGTTCCCCGGATATGAAAAAGGGAGAGACCTATACGCTGAAAATCGGCAGTGACAGCCAGGAGATTGAACTGTCCACACTCGTCGTAAGTGAAGGAACCTCCGGCGAAATGGGCGGCGGTGGACACCATGGAAACGACAAAGGTCCGGGAGGAACCATGGGGCCGCCAGCCGGTGGCGGCCCCATGGGAAAACAGTAGAGCAGGAAGGCAGATGCATTCAGCAACAGGGAAGTCATCTGCTTTTTCCTTGCAATCACAGATTTCAATTCTTTCTTTAAAGAAGGATTCATGGTATAATAGTTCCAAAATCTGAATGGTATAATGATTCCAATTAAACTGATAAGGATCCTGAAAATGAAAATCAAAATCAAACACACACTTTACATTTTACTGTTGCTTTTTTCGCTGATACCGCTGTATACCTTTGGTGTTTTTATGATCTACGAAAATGACCAGTCTGTGGAAAGCATTATGAAGGAAAATTTGGCGGCGATCAGCGGCAGCCAGATCATGAACATAAAGAACTTTTGTGAGGGCAGAAAAGAAGCCTTGGAAATGGTGGCCCAGTATGATCTGGTGCAGGACGCCGTAAAGGACAGCCTGAACGAAAGTGGAAAGGGAACTGCCAACCACGAATACCTGGAGAATATGCTGATCAAACGCAAGACATACAACCCGTTCATCGTGAGCATCTCCGTGGTAGACAAAAACTTCCACGTGGTTGCATCCAGTGAAAACTACACAGAGCATCAGCTGAGCGATCTCAAGGATGTAGAAGAAAAATATCTGAGCGGAGGGTTTTACATCGGCGACGCGTATAAACGAAAGACCGATGATGGAACCATGCAGGTCATCGCCGCTCACGAGGGGATATTTCAGGACAAGGAACTGATCGGATATGTCATAGAAGAAATCTCAACCTCCCATTTTGATGAATATCGTTCCAATACCAACCTGTGGAAGGACGGGACCTATTACATTATGGATGGCGCCGGAACAATCATCACCGCCGGTACGCCCGGGGAGAAGCGGGAGAACCTGGTCACCACGGAAGAACAGCGCAAAAGCTATCGGGAGGCATGGAACGCCATAGATCACGAGAAAAACCCTTCTGGTGAAATCGAATACAGCTACGAGGGAACCGACTATATTACCTACTATTCAAATGTGAACAATACTGACTGGACAGTACGGATTACGGTCAATCTCAGTTCGCACAGCACCACCTCCAGAGCCTACAAGGGGCTGCTGATCCTGACCATTTGCTCCGTGTCCCTTTTGCTCATGGTGATCAATTATTTTCTCACCCGCAGGCTGACACGACCGATAGAGAGCATCATCGACACATTAAACGAGGTTCAGAGAAAACAAGACTATTCTCTGCGAATTGAAAGCCACACCGCCGACGAGGTGGGTTCCGTGGCAGGAGAGATCAACGGGCTGCTGGACTACATCGAGCAGGAAAATATTCAGGAGAAAGCCCATCAGCATAAGCTTGAAAAACTTGCTGCCTGTGATCCGCTCACTGGCACAAAAAATAAGAAAGCCATTGAACAGGCAAGCCTGGACATGATCCAGAGCGCAGAAGAAACGGAAAAGCGCATTACGCTGGGATTTGTGGACATCGACGATTTTCGTGATTTTAATTCAAAATACGGACATCAAGTCGGCGACGACGTAATCAAGTTTGTGGCGGACACTCTGACGGATATGATCCCCGGCATGGTAGGAAGATATGGCGGCGATGAGTTCCTCTTTTGCTATGAAGCGATGTGGGAGAGACGGGAAGTGGAAGCGTTGCTGGAAACCTTGCTGCAGAAACTGAATGAGGGCATGTACTGCGAAAAGTTTGAGAAGTACATGCCGGTTCCGTGCAGTATCGGGATCGCTACTGACGAGAAAGAGGGCCTTGATTACATATCCATGCTGTATAGGGCCGATCAAGCCATGTACCGGGCAAAAAATGCGGGCAAAAACACATTTAGCCTTTCGTTCTGTGAAGAAAGCGATTGAGAAAGAAGCGTAAGATATGAGAAAGAAAATTTTAGGTATTCTTTTGTTGACTGTTCTCCTTTTGACCCTTTTTTCCGGCTGCAGCGATAGAGCGGGGGAATCTGCGGTCGTCAAGGAAGACCTCATGATCAAAAATGAGGAAGGAACCTATACCAGGGCGCAGGCGATTGTTCCTTCGAACTATAAGGAACAGAGCTATCCGCTGATCACATTAAGCCACGGTTTTCGCGGCAGCATGAACACTGCCGGAGGTGATGCGCTTGCTGAAAATCTGGCGAAAGCAGGCTTTGCTACGATCAGGATGAACTACAGCCATTACAAAGAGAAGACAGAAGGCGAACCGACGAATCAATATAATGTAGCTACCATGATCAGCGACCAGCTCCTCTGCATCGACTACATGATCAAAAATTTCAATGTAGATCAGAAGAAGATCGGGCTGTATGGCAGGAGTCTGGGCGGCAGGGTCGCCATGATCATGGCGAACGAAAATCGGGG
>URXI01000028.1 GCA_900551775.1 uncultured Eubacterium sp.
CTAGCGGAGTGGCGCAGCCACTTTTTTGTCCGTCAACCATTGACAATGATGATACAATGTGATACTATTTTGATATCAAATTAATATAGAATTAGAGAAAGAAATGAGGAAACTATCATGGAAACGAAACAGATCACGCAAAAGGAAATAAGACCAGTTAACGGCATCTTGATGCTGATATTGATTACAATTGGTATTCTCGCTGCCATCGCATTGATTGTTGTCGGGGCATTTTTCTTAGATGACGGATCTATCGGTGCAGGTGTAGCAATGCTGGTCATCGGAATTCTCGGCACAGTTATCTGCCCGGTATTGTATGCAGGCCTTAAAGTAGTAGGTCCTAACGAAGCGCTGGTGCTGACTTTGTTTGGAAATTATTACGGGACAATTTTGAAGCAGGGATTCTATTTTGTGAATCCATTTGCCACATACAATAATCCGGCTTACATGAATGCCTTGGAAAAAGCGAAAGCGGCGGCGGCATCGTCCGAGTCAGAGAAGGGGCGCAGAGGCAGTTCCGGTTCTGTCAAAGTCAATGCAAAAAAGACGATTTCTCTAAAGGATACGACGCTGAACAATGGCATTCAAAAGGTCAATGATGTGATGGGAAATCCGGTCATCATCGGCGCAGTGGTCATCTGGAAGGTCATCGATCCGACAAAAGCTGTGTTCAATGTAGAAGACTATACAGAATTCCTGTCTATTCAGACGGATTCAACGATTAGAAATATCTCCAGAATGTACCCGTACGATTTGCTGCAGACGGAGGAACACGATAATTCGACTGAAAAAACCTTAAGAGGAAGTGCCCAGGAAATTGCAGAAAACATGAAAACAGAGTTGAGCAAAAAAGTTGAGTTTGCAGGTCTTGCAATTCAAGAGGTCAGAATCACCCATCTGTCTTATGCAGAAGAAATTGCAGCGGCGATGCTGCGCAGACAGCAGGCTGAAGCGGTCATTGCTGCCAGGGCGAAAATTGTTGACGGTGCGGTCAGCATGGTGAAGATGGCCATTGATAAATTAGGGGAAGAAGAGGTCGTCGTACTGGATGAAGAACGAAAAGCTGCTATGGTATCCAACCTCATGGTAGTTCTTTGCTCCGAAAAAGATACGCAGCCTATCGTAAACAGCGGAAGCATCTACTAAGTTCAAAGGGGACAAGGGATTAGAACGCGGAGGGATCCATGGATAAAGATAAAAGTATAGAGGAAAAAGAGCGGGAACTCACGCAAAGACTGCAGAAGCTGCAGCAAATGGAAAAAGAGATTAAGGAAAAGGAGAAATCCATCAAGCAGAATGAAAAAGCAAAAAAACAAGTCATTCTACGCATTGCCCCTTCTCTGTGGGAGGAGATATCCAGGTGGGCAGATGAAGATTTCCGTTCCATTAACAGCCAGATCGAATATCTTCTGACAGAATGCGTCAGGTCGAGGAAAAAATAGGGGTAATAGGAGGTTGAAAATGCGCTGAGAAATCAGCGTATTTTCGTGCGTAAATACAGAAATTATGGTAAAATAGAAATGAAAATGATGGTTATAATAGATTGTATGGATTTTATGAAAATTTGGACTACAAATATCTAGCTGAGGATTTGGTTGAGAATGAGACGGAGCTGTTTGCCAGCTGAACCCGAAACCCGAAAAAACTTTGCAAATACCTGGTAAAATCATTTGACAATACTCGTCCAATGTGCTAAACTAATTGAGTTAGACCGCTCGGAAAAGGTGTTCAGAAGAACAGCGAAAGCATTACATGATGCTACCTGAAAAGGCGAGACTGGATAGAGGAGGTAAGAAAAGAATATGTACGCAGTAATTGAAACAGGCGGAAAACAGTACAGAGTACAGGAAGGCGACGTTTTAACAATCGAAAAGTTAAACGTAGAAGCCGGAGACAAAGTGGAATTCGATAAGGTACTGGTTTTAGCTAAAGAAGGAGACCTTAAGGTAGGTGCACCTTACGTTGAGGGCGCTAAAGTATTTGGTGAAGTTGTAGAGAACGGCAAAGGACAGAAAGTCATCATCTACAAATACAAAGCCAAGAAAGACTACAGAAAAAAACAGGGTCATAGACAGCCATATACAATGGTCAAGATTGAATCCTTAGACGGTTCAGCTCCAAAAGCTGCTCCTGCAAAAGCAGAAGTACAGGCTGAAGAGACAGCTGAATCAAAGACTGAAAAGAAGATTTCAGCATCTATGAAAAAGGATGAGTTAATTGCTTATGCTACTGAGCATGGCATTGAAGTAGATGAAAAAGCAACGAAAGCTGTCATCATCGAAACAATCGAAGCAGCAATAAAGTAATAAGTTTTTAGTTATAGGACTAACGCTGAGCCGGCTGATGCCGGGGCGTTATAACATAAGGCCTTCCCATTGATCTTCCTGAAGATCAGGGCAAGCGCCAATAGCCACGAAATAGCAAGGAGGTGTCTGGTCTATGGCAAGTAAAAAAGGAGTAGGTAGCTCTAAGAACGGTCGTGATTCCGAGTCCAAACGTTTAGGCGTGAAGAGAGGTGACGGTCAGTTTGTTAGCGCTGGCAGCATTTTGGTTAGACAGAGAGGTACAAAATTCCATCCAGGAAATAATGTAGGCATCGGCGGAGATGACACATTATTTGCAAAGATAGAAGGTACTGTTAAGTTCGAAAGAAAAGATAAGACTAGAAAACAGGTAAGCGTTTATCCAAAAGAAGCATAAGAACCACGAGCCCCTAAATTTTTAGGGGCTTTTCTGTTATTACTGGCACATACTAAAAGTGTAAGGAGGTTCTGTTATGTTTGTAGATAGAGCGAAAATATATATTAAATCAGGAAAAGGCGGCAACGGCTGCGTTTCCTTTAGAAGAGAACCGTTTGTACCGGAGGGTGGTCCTGACGGCGGCGACGGCGGGAAAGGCGGAGACGTTGTTTTTCAGGCAGATAGAAACCTGAGAACTTTGATGGACTTTCGCTATAAGAGAAAATACGAAGCGGAGAATGGCCAGGATGGCATGAAGAAAAAACGCTTTGGTAAAAATGGGGAGAATTTGATCATAAAGGTACCTATGGGAACAGTGGTCATAGATGAAGAAACCGGACTAGTCATGAAAGATCTCACAGAAGACGGAGATTCTTTTGTTGCGGCAAAAGGCGGCAAGGGCGGTAAGGGGAACACAAACTTTAAAAATTCCGTCAGACAAGCTCCAAACTTTGCAGAAGCAGGCGGCTTTGCCAAAGAACGAAGCGTCATTTTGGAAATGAAGATGATTGCGGATGTAGGATTGGTAGGTTTTCCAAACGTTGGAAAATCCAGTCTCTTGGCGACAGCTACTAGTGCACAGCCGAAGATTGAGAACTATCATTTTACGACGATCGCACCAAATCTGGGTGTAGTACAGATTTTCGATACCAGCTTCGTCATGGCGGATATCGCTGGCATCATTGAAGGCGCACACAAAGGGCTGGGATTAGGACTGAAGTTCCTCAAGCATATCGAGAGAACAAAGGTTTTGATCCATGTAGTTGACGTTTCGGGTAGTGAGGGCCGTGATCCCATCGATGACTTTGAAAAGATCAACAACGAACTGCGCCAATACAGCGAGAAAGTATCGGAGAAACCGATGCTGGTTGCGGCTAACAAAATGGACATGATAGAAGAGGACGACCCTCAGTATATAAAATTTAAAAATTATGTGGAAGGCAGGGGGTATAGAGTTTTTCCAATCTCTGCACCAATTAATCTTGGCGTACACGAGCTGATGGCTGCTGCAGCAGAGGAATTACAGAAGGCAGCCCAAAATCCTGAACCAGAGGACGAATATGAATATTTTGATTTTGATGTAGACGACAAAGACCCTGACTTTAAGGAAGTCTATGCTTCAAAAGAAGGCGATGTATACGTTCTGACGGGAAAACAGCTGAAGAAAATCTTCGATTCAACCAACTTTAATGATATGGGATCTTTGCGGTATTTGTACAAATATATTGAGAAAAAGGGAGCCATAGAAAAATTATTGGAAATGGGTCTTGAGGAAGGTGATACCATCAGAATATTCGACTATGAGTTTGAGTATTGGGACGAGTATTAAATGTCATAACTTGCACCTCTATATAATACTTTATATAGAGGTGATTTTATGAATAAGAATAAATTGTACTGGCAGATTGCTGCCTGCATGGTGATTTCTGCAGTAGCAGTCTATGGCGGAAATATTAAAAACGAAACCTTTGCGAAGTATTATGCAGAAGCGAAGGCACAGGTGATGTATCAGCTTAATATGGAAGATGTGAAAGCGGCAGGAAAACAGCTGGGGGCAGCATTGGCCGGTGCACCGGCAAAGGTGGTTTCAGCCGTAGCTGATGTCAATTCTGCTTCTAAATACGGCGAACCGATGGATGAAAAATCTGATACAGACATCAAACAGGTACATGCAGTAGCGGGCGGTATGGTACTCAGTTCTGGCAGAGATGACAAAATAGGACTGTACGTAAAAATTAAGCACGAAGATGCCATATCCGTCTACGGAAATCTATCGGATATCAGTGTATTCGAATCTGAACGAGTACAGCGAGGAGAAATCATCGGCAGTTTCGATACAAATTCTGGCAATGAATTTTATTATGACCTGCAGAAGAATATGTGATATACTTATGCTAGTTGAAAGGCTGGTGAATTCATGGTAAAGAGAATTACAGAAGAAGAGTGTGAGGCGTTATTTGAAAAATACCATACGCCGGAACATGTGATCGGTCACTGCAGGGCTGTCAGCAATACAGCCGTCACAATCGGCAGAAAACTTAACGAACAGGGTCTTGCGCTGGATATTGATCTGATCAAAGGCGCGGGCCTTGTTCATGATGTGGCAAGAGTCAGTGATAAACACTGGGAAGTCGGTGCCAAAATCCTGGAAAATCTGGGATATCGGGATGAAGCAGAGATCGTCAGAGTGCACATGACCTATGATTTCCACACTTTTGAGGAACTGGATGAAACCGATTTAGTCTGCCTTGGAGACAGGCTGGTCAAAGAAGACCGATATGTGGGCTTAAATGACCGAATTGAATATATCATTCATAAGGCAGGAGACGTTCCGGAAATAACGCAAAGGATTTTGCAAAAAAAAGCAGAAACCCAGAGTTTCATGAAACGGATAGAAGAATCAATAGGACAAACTATAGACAGTTTATTTATGAAAGGCTGAAAAATGAATCTGAATGAAAAGTTGAACAATTTACTAAAGCGAGTAGAAAAGCCAGCTAGATATATCGGCGGAGAGACCAATATTGTAACAAAAGATCCCGAAGACGTGAAAGTCAGATTTGCTTTTGCTTTTCCGGATCTGTATGAGATCGGCATGTCCTATATGGGACTTTCGATTCTCTATAATATTATAAATAAAGAAGACGATATTTATTGTGAACGAGTTTTTGCACCGGCGCCGGATATGGAAGAACTGATGAGAGAGGAAGAAGTGCCTCTTTTTACTTTGGAGACCAAGACTCCGATCAAAGAATTGGACTTCCTGGGGTTTACGCTGCAGTATGAAATGTCGTTTACCAGTATTTTGGACATGATGGAGCTGGCGGGAATTGCCTTGAAATCGGCAGATCGTTCAGAATCAGATCCGATCGTCATCGCTGGCGGCCCTTGCGCTTTTAATCCAGAGCCTCTGGCAGATTTTATCGATATCTTTTTAATAGGCGACGGTGAAGTGAGCCTGCTGAATCTGCTCAAAAAATATGGCGAAGCAAAAGACAGAGAAATCAGTAAAACCGAGTTCCTTCAAGAAATCGCAATGGAAGAAGGCGTGTATATTCCGTCATTTTACAATGTGACCTATCATGAGGATGGTACCATCGCGTCTTATGAGAAAACTTTTGAGGGAGCGCCGGACAGAGCAGTTCGGTGTATCATCGACGATATTGAGAACATCGACTTTCCGACAGAACCCATCGTACCTTTGATTGAGACGGTTCACGACAGATCCGTCATAGAGACTTTCAGAGGCTGCACAAGAGGATGCAGATTCTGTCAGGCAGGCATGATTTACAGACCAGTCAGAGAACGATCCAAAGAAACCATCATGAATTTAGCAAGAGAACAGCTGAAAAATACGGGACATGAAGAGTTGTCACTGCTCTCTCTTTCAACCAGCGATTATTCGGAATTTGAATCATTAGCTATCGATTTGATGAAAGAATGTAAAAAAGAAAATGTATCTCTGTCTCTGCCGTCTTTGCGATTGGATACGTTCTCCTTTAACGTTTTGGAGGAGATTCAGGGGTATAAGAAGTCAGGGCTGACCTTTGCGCCGGAAGCAGGTACGCAGCGTCTGCGGGACGTAATCAACAAGGGCATTACGGAGAAAGATATCTACGATGCTGTAGAACAGGCAATTGAGCTGGGGTGGAAACACATTAAACTTTACTTTATGATCGGACTGCCGACGGAAACCTATGAAGATCTGGACGGTATTGCGGAGATCGCTCAAAATATCGTAAATCTTCACAGGCAGTCAGGCAGAGGCGGCAGATTTAACGTGACGGTCAGTGTCTCTAACTTCGTGCCAAAGGCTCATACACCGTTTCAGTGGGTCAGTCAGAACAGTACCGAGACATTCACCAAGAAGCACAACTATCTCCACGAGAAATTGAAGATCAAAGGCGTGACGTTTAACTATCACGACGATGCTGTCAGCACCTTTGAGGCAATCTTTGCCCGCGGAGACAGACGTCTCTCCACTCTTTTACTGGAGGCGCACAGACTAGGCTGCCGTCTTGACGGATGGTCAGAATACTTTGACTTGACGAAGTGGAGGACTGCTATAGAGCAGTCGGGAATCGATGTGGACTTCTATACGACAAGAGAAAGAAGTTTTGATGAGGTGCTGCCTTGGGATATCATCGATGCTTCCATTACCAAGAAGTTTCTGCAATCTGAAGCAGAAAAGGCAATGAAAGAAGTGACGACGAAAGATTGCAGATATGGCTGCAGCGGCTGCGGCATCAATCGAAGAGTGAAATGTAAAATGGGAGGCATTTATGAATAGATACATCATTAGATTTTCAAAGGAAGGGTATATCAAATATACTTCTCACTTGGACATGCTTAGATTATTCAAGAGAGCATTCAAGAAGACGAGGATTCTGCTTGCATATTCACAAGGCTTCAACCCCCATCCCAAAATGGGTTTCGCACAGCCTCTGTCTTTGGGTTATACAAGTAAATGTGAGCTTTTAGAGTTTGAGACGACGAAAGCCTTTGAACCGCAGGAAATCAAAGAGCGGCTTACAAGCGTCATGCCAGAGGGCGTGGAACTTCTGGACTGCAGAAAGCTTGATACAGATGTGAAATCTCTGGCGTCAGCAGTGACGGAGGCTGAATACGAAGTCATATTCCCAGTGTCGTCAGACCGGGAGAAGTATGAAAAGCTAATTGAAAATTACCTGAATCAAGAACAGATTATAGCAGAAAAGCGCCAGAAGAAAACAAAGAAAATGGTTGCTGTAGATATCAAAGGAAAGATCAGGGAAATGGCTTTGGCGACAGGTGAAAAGCTGACGCTTCGTTTAAAATTAGACTCTGGAAGCAATTCCAATCTGAGTCCTGAACAGGTAATCGCAACCTTCTTAGCCTACACTGGCTTAGATGTAAAACGATATGACGTGGAAGTAGAAAGAACGAAGATTGGTTTTGACAGTAAATTACAATTTTAGCTTGACTTCCCCATAGAACGCATGTAAAATTATGTAAATAAAAGTGCGTATATGGAAAGGGGAAAGCAACTATGGAACAACTCATGGACAAGCTGAAGTCTTACACAGATTATTTAAAAGAGCATAAGAAGATCGCAAGAGTGGCGGCAATCGTTTTGATCATGATTGTCGCTGTCGTGTTTTTTGGACAGAAAGGGGAAAATGATGAAATTCCAATACAATTGCCTGTAGAAAGTGAAGCTGCAGGAACTACAGACGTTGATTCGAAAGAAAAGGATGTGTCGGAAATTTATGTCGATGTCAGCGGACAAGTAAAGAAGCCAGGCGTATATCAGGTCACAGATGGCACCAGGTTATTTGAAGTGATCGAGATGGCAGGAGGATTGACAGAAGAAGCGGATAAGGACGGGTTCAATCAGGCCGAAATCGTCAGTGATGGAGAAAAGGTCATCATTCCGGCAAAGGGAGAGAGTGATGATCGTCTGTCTGGATCAGGGGTGACTGCCGGCGGCTTAATCAATATTAATACTGCTGACAGTACGGCGCTGCAGGAAATTCCGGGAGTAGGCCCCGCTACGGCCGATAAAATTATTGCCTACCGCAGCGAAAACGGCCGATTCGCATCAAAAGAAGATATTAAGAATGTCAGCGGTATCGGAGATAAAACTTATGAAAAAATGAAAGATAAGATTACAACTTAAGTGAACTTCAACATATTTTATTTGGCAAGCCTAGTATAAAATGCATATATCTGGCAAGAATACCTTTCGAGGTGATAATATGTTCAGCCAGAAAAAAAGAAATTTAACTTGGATTTACGTTTGTATCGTATTGCTCATTGCAGTGATCGCAGTGTTCATATTGATTGGAGCACTGAGTAACAAAAATGCAGAAGATGCAGAGCGGACAAATCTTGAGAGTAAAGTTAGTGAAGAAAATCAATCTGAACCGAACGCAGATAATGCAACGGATGTACAAGAGCCCGATGACGCAGACTCTGATGCAGAGAAATTTTATCAGTCATATTATCTGGTCAAATACGATAATAATGTTATAAAGATTTATTTCTCTGATGAAACGGGAAAACTGACGGAGCTTGAGAGCACTTCTATCGTCTATGAGACATTATCCCAAGGAGATCAGGCAAAATTCCGTGAAGGAATCAAGGTCGAGAACAGAGATGATCTTAATAGATTAATGATGGATTATGAGAGTTAAATGAAATGATTGATGTAAACTTTAAAAGTACAAAATTAAAAAGCAGATTGAAAAAATGTGCAGTTTTATTTGCAGGCGTCCTGGCTTTTGTCGCATGTGCAGGTGTGCTGTTCCCAGAAAAGCTGTCAGTGATTACAGGTTCTGATAACGTAGTATCCGAAAGAGTACTGATTCCAGGCGGGCAGTCTGTCGGCATCCAGATGAACGTCAAAGGCGCTTTGATCGTCGGCGTAGAAAATAATTCAGGTCCTCAGGTCGGTGATATGATTGTGGCCGTCAATGGTGAAAAGGTAGCAGGACCGGACGATGTGGAGAAAATAGTAGGTGATAAAGGGAAAACGGTGGAAATTACCGTTATGAGGAATAAAAACCCCATCAATTATGAGATCACACCGTACTACGATAAGCCAAGCAAGGAATATAAATTAGGTTTCTGGATTAAAGAGAAGATTGCCGGCATCGGTACGTTGACCTTCTACGATCCGAAAACGAATAAATTTGCGTCTTTGGGTCACGGGATTTATGAACCGGAGACTGGCACACTTTTACAGACTAGAAACGGCAGCCTTCTGAATACAAAAGTCAATCAGATTACAGCAGGGTCAAAGGGAACGCCAGGCGAAATTGGAGGAATTATTTACAATTTCCAGAAACCGCTGGGATCTATTCAAAAGAACACAGAGTTTGGTATCTATGGGAAAGCTGATGACGCACAGAGCTTTGGAACCAGCGAACCGATGGTAATGGCCTCGAAGGAAGAAATTGAAGAAGGCGACGCTTATATTTTAACCACGATTGATGGAACTGCAGTTGAAAAGTTTAAAATCGAAATTACTAAGATTCATCATCAAAATTCTGCCGAAAGTAAAGGTTTAGAATTTCAAGTGACGGATAAAAATCTCCTCGCATCGTGTGGCGGCATTATTCAGGGCATGAGCGGCAGCCCAATTATACAAAATAACCGGATTATCGGGGCGGTTACCCACGTTTTTGTAAATAATCCTCAAAAAGGATATGGGATTTTCGCGGAATGGATGGTAGAAGAAATAGATAAATCATAGTTTCCTGTCGATTTTGAGCGAATTTGTAGTAAATTAAAAACAAATTGCGATAAATACATGCAGAAAAATAGTAGAATTCATTGTAAAATAATATCATAAGAAAATGAAATTTCTTGAAAAATGTCCCGAGGGAGGATTATGCGTATGGGAAAAATTAAGTTAGGAATTGTTGACGACAACAAAGATTTCTGTGAAGTGCTGCAAAATTATTTTGGACAGCAGAATGACATAGAAGTCTGTTTTGTCGCAGAGGATGGTCTGCAGGCTCTAGAGAAAGTCCAGGAGAACGAAATTGATGTGTTGATCCTGGACTTAATCATGCCGCACTTGGACGGCATTGGGGTATTAGAGTCACTGAACACGATGGATTTGAAAAAATATCCTCGCGTAGTGATGGTTTCTGCTGTAGGTCAGGATTCTATGATCCAACGAGCAGTTGGACTGGGAGCTGAGTATTACTTGGTGAAACCAATCAACACAGAAGTTTTAGGTAAGAGAGTCAGACAGGTGATGAACAGGGATGGAGGCATCCGTACTAATGCCAACAGCCAGCTGAATCTCAGAAAATCTACAGTTTATAAAGATATCATCAGAGAAAATGATTTAGAAATTGAGATTACAAACCTGATTCATGAAATCGGAGTTCCTGCTCATATCAAAGGATATCAATATTTAAGAGATGCGATAACGATTGTTGTGAACGATATGGACATCTTGTGTGCTGTAACGAAAGAATTATATCCAATGATTGCCAAAATGAATGATACGACGCCTAGCAGAGTTGAAAGAGCTATCAGACATGCCATAGAAGTCGCATGGAATAGGGGAAGGATCGAAACAATAGACGCTTTATTCGGATATACTGTAAAGAATGATAAAGGTAAACCGACAAACTCAGAGTTTATTGCAATCATTGCAGACAAGCTCAGACTAGAGAGAAAGGTTGGATAAGCGTTATCCCCTGAACGAATTATTTAGCCAGTTACTTATGAAATACGAAATATGGAAACAAAGAACCAGGAATTATTATTAACATAGACTAGAACCCCTTTTATTATTGTGTGGGTGAAAGGGGTTTTTGGTATTCCCCCTGTTGGAAGCCAAGAAAATATCTTCTTACATGTGCTGTATATTGACTATGCACATGATATGTACTATAATACAAGCTGTTGATTTATGAATAAATACGGAGGGAATTTATGATCACACAGGAGAAAATTGACCGCATCAATGCGCTGGCTAAAAAATCGAAGACGGCCGAAGGTCTTACAGAAGAAGAAAAAGCAGAACAGCAGGTATTGCGACGGGAATATATCGACTCCTTTAAAGCGAATTTGCGCTCTCAACTGGAGCAAATTGAGTTTGTAGAGGACGTAGAAGAAGCCGAAGGGCGCAAAAAAGGCGATTATGTCGTAGAAATTGAAGAAAATTTAAATTAATTATTAGAAAAGAGCAGAATTTTACAAATTCCGCTCTTTCTTTGTTTTATGATAGGAGACGGGGAAAGGTGGGATTATCATGAAAAAAGTATATGCGATTAACGCCTGTGTACTCGTCATCATTTTTTTGACGGCGGGAATCATTGCCAGGCCCAGCGATTATAATCGTGAAATGAAAAACTTGATTTCACAGAGAACGGAGGTTTTGAATGATTTTTACGATGGAAAAAGAGATTTTGACGCATCGAGGGACAAGCTGGAACTTTTAGAATCCGGAAGGCTGTTGAAAACAGATGTTGCAGCTATGAAGATATATCAGTCTACTGATATTGACCAGGTGGCCAGCTATAAGATTAAGATAAAATCTTGTAAGAAGACAAGCTATGGCATCATCAAAGGAAAAGCGGAGATCAGATGGGTAATGAGAAGTGTCAATGATACGAGAGAAGAAAAATATTTGTATTATTTTACAGGGGAAATCAATCAACATAGCACAAAACTGACACAACTTAAAAAAATTTAAAAACTTTGTTTTGACTGTTTAATGGCGGCTGATTATTGGTATAATATAGACTTGAAGATTCAATTAAACATAAACATCAAAGGAGCATATTCACATGAGACAAGTATATTTGGACTATTCAGCGACGACGCCAGTCAAAGAAGAAGTCTTACACGAAATGATTCCTTATTTTACAGAAAAATTCGGCAATCCTTCCAGTCTTTATACCATGGGGTTAGAGTCTAAAGAAGCTGTTGATAAAGCAAGAAAGCAGGTAGCACACCTGATCAACGCAGAACCCAAGGAAATTTATTTCACCGGCTGCGGAAGTGAGGCAGATAACTGGGCTGTTTTTGGTGTAGCAAATGCATTAAAAGATAAAGGCAATCACATCATTACGACAAAAATCGAGCATCACGCAATTCTGCATTCCTGTCAGTTTTTGGAGAAAAATGGCTATGAGGTTACATATCTGGACGTGGAACCGGATGGTACAGTAACGCCAGAGGCTCTCGAGGCTGCCATCACTGACAAGACCATACTCATCAGTATCATGTTTGTCAACAATGAAGTGGGAACCATAGAACCGATCAAAGAATTGGCTCAGATTGCAAAAAACCACAAGATTTTATTCCACACTGATGCAGTACAGGCATTGGCTAATGTACCCATCGATGTAAAAGATCTGGGGATTGACCTTATGAGCGTGTCTGCCCATAAGATTTATGGTCCTAAGGGCATCGGTGCATTATATATCAGAAAAGGCCTTAGAATCTCAAACTATATCCACGGCGGCGGCCAGGAAATGGGCAGAAGAGCAGGCACTGAGAATATGGCAGGTATTGGGGGTTTTGGCAAGGCGGCAGAGCTGGCCGAAGCCAACTTTGATGAGCATATCAGTCATTGCAGAGAGGTCAGAGATTACCTGATTGAGAAAGTCTGCAAAGAAATACCTGATTCATTTGTCAATGGTACGATGGAGCACAGACATCCGGGAAATGCCAACATTACGTTTAAGTATATTGAAGGTGAATCGATTCTGCTGCTTCTGGATTACAAAGGAATCAGCGTTTCAACCGGATCAGCCTGTTCATCAAAATCACTGGAGCCGTCACACGTATTATCTGCACTGGGTGTCCCAGTAGAGATGATCCATGGTACAGTGAGATTTACAGTAGGTGATTTTACAACAAAAGAAGATATTGATTACGTAGTAGAGAATTTAAAAGAAGTCGTGACAAAACTGAGAGAATTGTCACCAGTAAACAGCGAGAAAGGTTGGTAAGAAAATGGGTTTGTATAACGATACAGTGATGGATCATTTCATGAATCCAAGGAACGTAGGAGACTTAGAGAATCCTGATGGAACTGGCACATACGGCAGCCCTGTCTGTGGAGATATGATGCAGATTCAGATCAAAGTAAAAGACGATATCATTACTGATGCAAAATTTAAAACTTTTGGATGCGGCAGCGCTATCGCATCTTCCAGCATGGCGACCTCAATGATCATAGGCAAGTCTATAGATGAGGCGCTGGCAATCAGCAATAAGCAGATTATTGAAGAATTAGGCGGACTTCCGGCAGTAAAAGTACATTGTTCCGTTCTCGCCGACCATGCGATAAAATCAGCTATTTACGATTATGCACAGAAAAATGGCAAGACTTACGAGGGGCTTGCAGGCTTTGATCCTGATGCAGATGAGGACGATCATGAACACGTTACCTGCGAATAAAGTAGTATTAGGTTTAAGCGGCGGAGTGGACAGCACTACCGCTGCTTTACTGTTGAAAGAAAAAGGGTTCACTGTCATCGGTTTTTATTTTGATGTACTGGGCACCAATGAAAAAGGTGCAGAAGCCGCAGAACAGTTAGCTCGAAAACTGGATATTGATTTCGTCAAAATGGACGTTTCAGAGGAATTTGATCAGACTGTGATCCATAATTTCTGTACAGAATACATGCAGGGGCGGACTCCTAACCCATGTGTCGTCTGCAATCCTAATATCAAATTTAAGAAACTGCTGCAGGTGGCAGAAGAAAAGGGGGCATACTATATTGCGACAGGCCATTATGCCAGGATTTTTCATAACGAAGAAAAAGAGTTATATTTTATCAGAAGAGGAGCAAATCAAAAAAAGGATCAGTCTTATATGATGTACAGGCTGGGTCAAAACGTATTGTCCAGGCTGATACTTCCTTTAGGGGATTTTGACGATAAAGAGAAGACCAGGAATATCGCCAGAAGCCATGACTTGCCAAATGCAGAGACTGCGGACAGTCAGGAAATCTGTTTCATTGATGAAGAAAAAGAAAATTATGTAGAATATATCAAAAAGAGAGGTTTAGAGGCGGAAAAAGGCGATTTTGTCGATTCTGAGGGCAATATCCTCGGAGAACATCGCGGGCTGGTTCACTATACGATTGGCCAGCGCAAGGGATTAGGCATTACTTTCGGAAAACCAGTCTTTGTAACTTCTATAGATCCGGCAAAGAACCAGGTTACGTTGGGAGATAATGAAGACCTGTTCAAACGGGGCGTGATTTCTACAGAAAACTTTTTTGCTGCCAATGCGCAAGCGTATTTTCCAGAGGAGTTTGGCGATGAGATTCGTGTGAAGGCAAAGATCCGATATGCAGCGAATCCAGCCTCAGCGACAGTGAGACAACTGCCCGACGGCAAGATACTAACTGTATTTGATGAACCTCAGCGGGCAGCTACGCCAGGTCAATCGATCGTATTCTACCAGGAAGATCATGTCATCGGCGGCGGCTTTATCGAATCTGCCTGCGACCACAGTTAAAGTAATGAGATATAAAATATTGAGAGGATATAAATCATGAACAGCATCATTTTGCTGAGCCTGAAAGAGCAGCTATTAAAGGCTTCAAAAGAAGTGGAACTTTCAGGGCTTTGCAGACATAAGACAGGGAATCTGAGCGTCATCAACCGGAAGGAACAATATATTATTATCACACCGTCGGCAATCTCTAAAGCAAGGCTCGTATTGGCGGATCTGGTCGTCTGTGACTTTGAGGGGAATATTCTAGATAATCCTAACAACAACAAACCTTCCAGCGAATTGCCAATGCATATTGCATGTTATAGGAACAGATGTGATGTGCACTCTGTAGTGCATACCCACTCCACTTATGCAACAGCTTTTGCCGTAAAAGGGCTGGAGATACCACCTGTCGTCACAGAATCCATATTCTATAACGACAATACAACGGTAATAGGTTATGGTAAACCTGGAAGCGTCGAACTGGCCGAGAAAGTAGCGGCAGGCATTTCTGACGAGAGTGACGTATTAATTTTGGAAAAACACGGTGTCATCATCATGGGCGAGGCCATCGCCGAAACGATTCTGAAAGCAAAATATGTAGAAGAAGTGGCAAAAGTTGCCCTTTTATCCAGCATGCTGAACGAGAATAATCTTTGAATGGATCAGACATACTAAGTCATATCAAATTATGATGGAGGTGTGGTTAATGAACAGAATTATCAAAGATGCGGTGATGCTGGCAGCTGCAGGTACTGCAGGATTTTGTGCTTATAAATGGATGTCCGAGGCTGATAAGCAAAAGATCTCTAGGGATGTAAAGCGTACAGTGGAAGACATGGGGGACGTGCGTCATGATATGTCACGCATGGCCGGCACCATCAAAGACACATTCTAAGTTTGATGCAAAATAGCGCAGATGCGCTATTTTTGTTTTTTGTATTTCAATTTTTATGGTATACTAAGCATATGGATAAAAATGAAATCAAAAAATATGCAAATAGTGAATACAGACGATGGCTGGAAATGTCCGAGGGTGATGTACAGCTGCAGCAGGAGTTAGAATTACTGGCCGACAACGAAGAAGAACGCATCGATTCCTTTTATACTGACTTGCACTTTGGCACATCAGGCATCAGAGGGATCATCGGTGCGGGTACGAATCGAATGAACGAATATGTAGTCAGGAGGACTACGCAGGGGTTAGCAGACTATCTCAACAGACATTGCAGTGAACCATCTATCGTCATTGCTTATGACAGCAGGCGAAAATCAAAGACCTTTGCATTTGAAACTGCCAAGACCCTTAGAGGGAACGGGATAGAAGTCTTTCTGTTTCCTGAGATTGCACCGGTATCGCTGCTCTCCTATGCCATAGGCAGACTGCACTGCAGCATGGGCATCATGATCACAGCCAGCCACAATCCAAAGATTTTTAACGGTTACAAGGTATACAATCAAAATGGATATCAGATTGTTGGAGAAGAAGCAGATCAGATATCAGAGACGATTGACCAACTGGATTATTTTGAGGGTATCAAAATGAGCGAAGAAGGGATTCGATATGTGGGTCAAAGCATCTGTGACGATTTTATAGGGAAGATTACATCGTTCTCTCTTTTAAGAGGTCAGAAGGACATACTGAACACGTTATCCGTCGTCTATAGTCCGTTAAACGGCGCAGGCAACAAATATGTGCGGCAAGTGCTTGCGAACATCGGCTTTGAAAATCTGACTGTGGTTCCGTCGCAGGAAAACCCTGATGAAAATTTTACGACATGTCCTACGCCGAATCCGGAGAAAATTACAGCATATACTGAAAGCTTCAAGGTTCTAGATCAAATTGGAGGCGACGTGATTATCGCAACCGATCCAGACAGTGACAGAGTCGGTCTCTGCCTGCTATATGACGGCATGAAGGTACTTTTGACGGGAAATCAGCTGGGAATTCTGATTTTTGACTATCTCTGCCAGAGGAGAAAGGCTGAGCCGGGACAAGTCGTCATTAAAAGTATCGTCTCTACGCCGCTGATCGAAAAAATGGCAGATAAATATCAACTTCGGGTCATCAACACTTTGACTGGCTTTAAGTATATTGGAGAACTGATCACAAAACTCTTAGACCGGGGAGAAGAGGAATCTTATTTTTTCGGTTTTGAAGAGAGCAACGGCTATCTGATCGATCCTTTCATCAGAGACAAAGACGGTGTCAGCTCAGCGATGATTGCAGTAGAGATGGCAGCATATCATAAGGCGCAGGGGAAAAATCTCATCGAACGGCTCCAAGAGATTTATGAGGAGTTTGGCATCTGCAGAGATAAGACCAGGAATTACTTTTTCGAAGGACCCTATGGCGCAATGGCCATGAAGTCTTTGATGAACCATTTTAGGAGTGAAATCAATATCAATGATGACCTCGGCGGCAAAAGAATTCTCGGAAAGAAGGATTACAAGGAAGATACTGGTCTGCCAAAGGCGGATGTTGTGGAATTTATTTTGGAGGGAGGCGCCAGATTCATCATAAGGCCTTCAGGCACGGAAGCAAAGATCAAGGTTTATCTCTTCGAAACAGAAAGCAATACAAATCTGGAAAAAGCCATCGAACAGATTATTGAAGCTTATAAGGCCTTGTGATGAAGAATATTTAGGGTATTAAAATGGACAAGTTTGAGGATTTGTGATAAAATTAATGATTATTGCGAAACGAATATAGACTAACGCCAAAGCATTAGGAGGAAAGATAGATATGGAAAAACTAGGCTTAAATCAAATCAGACAGATGTTCAGGGACTTTTACATGGACAAGGAACATTATCCGGCAAAGAGTGCTTCACTGATCCCCCAGAACGACAAATCTCTGTTGATCATCAACTCAGGTATGGCTCCGCTGAAGCCGTACTTTGCAGGACTGGAAACCCCGCCGGCAAAGAGGATGACAACCTGCCAGAAATGTATCAGGACAGGAGACATAGACAATGTGGGTATTACGTCCAGACATGGTACTTTTTTCGAAATGTTAGGAAATTTTTCCTTTGGTGACTATTTCAAAGAGGAATCATTGAGATGGGGCTGGGAGTTTATCACCGAATGCCTGAAGATGCCTGCGGACAAGATCTGGGCAACGGTCTATTATGATGATGACGAAGCTGTAGAAATCTGGAAGAAAATCGGCGTACCCGAAGAACGCATCGTGAGACTGGGGAAAGAAGATAACTTTTGGGAAATCGGATTGGGACCGTGCGGTCCTTGCTCCGAAATATATTTTGACAGGGGACCCGAATACGGCTGTGGAAAGCAGACTTGCAAGCCGGGATGTGACTGTGACAGATACTTGGAGTTCTGGAACCACGTGTTTACACAGTTTTCTAAAGAAGAAGACGGCAGTTATACGCCGTTAGAGCATCCAAATATTGATACCGGCATGGGACTGGAGAGAATGGCCTGCATCATGCAGGGCGTAGATTCTATCTTTGATGTGGATACCATCAGGCATATTCTCGATGGTGTGGTAGAAATGTCTGGTGTAAAATATGAGGACGGCGCTGCGAAGACGGACGTTTCAATCAGAATCATCACCGACCATCTGAGATCCATGGTATTCATGATTGCAGACGGAATCATCCCTTCCAATGAAGGACGCGGCTATGTACTGCGCAGATTGATCAGACGTGCAGCAAGACATGGCAGAATTCTCGGCATTGACGGTAAGTTCCTCGTGGAGCTGTCCAACAAGGTAATCGAGGTATCTGCCGGCGCTTATCCGGAATTGGAAGAAAAGAGAGAGTATATTCAGAAGATTATCTCTGTGGAAGAAGAAAAATTTGCAGCAACGATCGACCAGGGAACTTCTATCATTCACGAATACGTGGAAGAACTGAAAAAAGAGGGGAAATCAGTTTTGGAAGGGGAAAAGGTCTTTAAGCTATACGATACTTATGGCTTCCCGTTAGAACTGACGGAAGAAATTTTACAGGAAGAAGGCTGCAGAGCGGATGTAGACGGATTCAACAAGAACATGCAGAAGCAGAAGGAGATGGCAAGAGCCGGCAGAAAATCTGCTGATGAAGAGGGATGGAAGGACGCCGTAACAGCAGTGGACGTTCCAGAGACGATTTTCACCGGATACGATAAATTAGAAGATGAAGCTGAAATCCTGGCTATCGACATTGACGGCACATTGACAGACAAAGTAGAAGTTTATCAAAATGCTACAATTTATCTTGATAAAACACCGTTTTATGCAGAAGGAGGCGGACAGGCTTCCGATAATGGTTTTATGTCTACCAAAGACTGTCATGCAAAAGTCATTTCGGTAGAAAAATCCCATGGCGTTTATGCGCATAGAATTCTGGTAGAAAAGGGAACTCTCAAAAAGGGAGAGCAGGTACAGTGCGGCGTCAACCTTTTCAAAAGACATGCCACCGCACGAAACCATACAGCGACCCATCTGTTGCAGAAAGCTCTGCGTGATGTGGTTGGCTCCCATGTAGAGCAGGCTGGTTCCAGCGTCAATGAGAATATGCTCAGATTTGACTTCACTCATTTTGAAGGCGTTACAACTGAGCAGCTTTCTCAAGTAGAAGAATTGGTAAACCAGAAGATTACGGAGTTTTTACCAGTTGGTACTTGTGAAACCTCTATGAAGCATGCCCAGGAGATGGGTGCCATGGCGCTATTTGGCGAGAAATATGGTGACGAGGTTCGCGTGGTCAGCTGTGGCGACTGGAGTGTTGAACTCTGCGGAGGAACCCATGTGGCGAATACCGGACAGATTGGCGCCTTAAAGATTGTCAGTGAATCCGGAGTAGCATCCGGTGTGCGCCGTATCGAAGCGGTGACGGGAACGGGTGTTCTTCTAAAGACCATAGAAGCAGAGGATACCGTCAGACAGATTGCAGCAGCGTTAAAGTCCAATCCTTCAGCTGTAGTGCAGAAGACGATTTCTGTGATGGAAGAGTTGAAAGAGACGAAAAAAGAGCTGGAAGACTTTAAGAAAGCAGCCATGGGGTCTGAAGTAGATGATATGGTTAAGAATGCGAAAGATGTCGGCGATATCAAGCTTGTGACCAAGGAATTTAAGGATTATAATATCAATGATCTGCGAAATCTCTCGGACGATATCAAGGCCTCATACAAAGGCATCGTCATGGTATTCGCGACAGTCAATGGACCAAAGGTTACCTTCCTGGTATCCATTACCGATGATTTATTGGAAAGTGGTCTTCATGCAGGGAATATGATCAAACAGATCGCAGCGGCCTGCGGAGGAGGCGGCGGCGGAAAAGCCGATATGGCTCAGGCAGGAGCAAAGGATGCATCAAAAATTCCAGATGCATTTAAGGTTGCAGAAGAACTTTTATCATAGTATACTATAGTTAGGAAAAAGGAGGTCGTTATCATGGAAAGAAAAACAATTATGTTTGACGCAGCGAAAACTCAACAGAAAACAACAAAAGAAATCCTGGAGGCTGTTTACGCCGCTTTGGAGGAAAGAGGGTACAACGGAATAGATCAAATGGTTGGATACATTCTTTCAGGCGACCCGTCATACATTACAAGTCACAACAATGCGAGAATGATGATCAGCCGCATTGACAGAGACGACTTGGTAGAAGAGATTCTGAAGGATTATTTAAGAAAATAGAATAGAACTGAACGGCAGGCGATTTGTTTTAACCTGCCGTTTTTTTAGGAAGAAAGGAAACAACAGCTAGAAAGGTGAGAATATGAGAAAAATAGCCCTTGATGTCGGAGACAAGACAGTAGGTATCGCTTTGAGTGATGCACTGGGCATTACAGCCCAGGGACTGATGACATTGGAAAGAGTGGGGATCCGCAAAGATACTGGAAAAATTTTGGATTTGGTAAAAGAATACGAGTGTGATACGATTGTTATCGGATTGCCAAAAAAACTGGATGGAAGCGACAGCATTCAGACAGAAAAAGTCTATGAGTTCCGCACCATGCTGGAAAACAAGATGAGAAGTACGGGAATGAAAGGTGTTGACGTTGTATGGCAGGATGAACGCCTGACTACCGTCATGGCCGAAAAGGTCCTCATCGAAGCGGATGTCAGCCGCAAAAAAAGAAAAGAAGTGATTGATAAACAGGCGGCGGTTCTGATCATGCAGAGCTATTTGGACACGTTATCCATGAAAAAAGATTAATTACGAACAAATATATGCGTATACTTGAATATAATTCGTGATTTTGCCCGATTTCAACAAAATAATAAAGAAAAATAAAGTGAAAATGCGAATTTTGCTGAACAAATATTGACACCAAAAGTATATGTGATAAAGTTTATTGTGTAAGATATTCTACATATACTTTTGTTTTTTTGTTTCATCATTATGGAGGTTAGATACATGAAAAAAATCGGAATCATCATGGGAAGTGACAGCGATCTTCCTGTCGTAGAGAAAGCAATGACCACTTTAGACGAATTCGGCGTACCTTATGAGGTTCACGTCTATTCCGCCCACCGCACGCCGGCAGAGGTCAAGGAATTCACGCAGAACGCGAGAACAAATGGCTTTGGCGCCATCATCGCAGCGGCGGGAAAAGCGGCTCTATTGCAGCCAGCACCACGCTGCCTGTGATCGGCATTCCAGTCAAGTCTTCTACTCTGGACGGACTGGACGCGCTTCTGTCCACAGTACAGATGCCCGGCGGCATTCCGGTTGCAACTGTTGCTATTGACGGCGCGCAGAATGCAGCCCTTCTGGCCATTCAGATGCTTGGCATCGAAGATGCGGAGATCGCATCAAAACTGGACAACCAGCGAAAAGCCGCGGCTGAAAAAGTTCTGGCTAAAAACAAGAACATTGAGGAAAAATATAACGGTTAAGTAAATAAAATTCAAAAGAGGTGAAGCTTATGCACGTCGAGAAGACGGAACAACTATACGAAGGAAAAGCGAAAAAGGTCTACAGCACCACAGACGAAAATTACTGCATCGTCTCCTATAAGGATGACGCCACTGCCTTTAACGGCTTGAAAAAAGGCACCATCACGGGCAAGGGCGCCATCAACAACAGAGTGACCAACTTTCTGATGCAGATGTTAGAAAGGGAAGGCATTCCGACGCATTTTGTGGAAGAGGTGAATGAGCGGGAGACCATCGTAAAAAAGGTTCGCATCGTACCTCTTGAGGTGATCGTTCGAAATATTGCGGCAGGGTCTCTGGCAAAGCGGCTGGGGCTTTCAGAAGGTACCAAGATGGGCCGCACGGTGCTGGAGTTCTGCTACAAGAACGATGACCTGGGCGATCCCATGGTCAACGACTACCACATCCTCGCCATGGAATTCGCTACAGAAGAAGAACTTGCTGTCATCAAAAGCTATGCTTTAAGAATAAATGAAATTTTGTCTGAATACCTGAAGGACGCCAATATCGAGCTGATCGATTTCAAGCTGGAATTTGGAAAAACCCCGGACGGAACCATTGTTCTTGCAGACGAGATTTCCCCTGATACCTGCAGATTCTGGGATACAGTGACCGGCGAAAAACTGGATAAAGACAGGTTCAGAAGAGACCTGGGCGGCGTAGAAGATGCATATCAGGAAATACTGAAGAGATTACTTGGAGAATAAAACGGGAGAGTATGAAAAAATGAGCAGTTTAAGAGAAGAATGCGGTGTGTTCGGCGTTTTCGGCACTGAGACACAGAATGTTGCCAGCACCACTTATTACGGATTATTTGCCCTGCAGCACAGAGGACAGGAGAGCTGCGGCATCGTGGTCAACGATGACGGGGTCTTCAATTATTACAAGGACGCGGGCCTTGTCAACGACGTGTTCACACCGGAAATACTGGAAGAGCTGGGCGAAGGCAACATGGCCATCGGCCACGTCAGATATGGAACGACTGGAAAGAGCGACAGGCTCAATTCCCAGCCTATCGTGGTCAATCATCACAAAGGGAGAATGGCCCTTGCCCACAACGGCAACCTGGTCAACTCCTATGAGCTGAGACAGGAACTGGAGGCAGAAGGCTCCATCTTCCATACGACCAGCGACACGGAGGTGATTTCGTATATCATCACCAAAGAGAGGATCAAAAGCGATTCTATCGAAGCTGCCATCGATGCGGCGATGGACAAGCTGAAAGGCGCCTATTCTCTAGTCGTCATGTCTCCCTCCAAGCTGATTGCGGTCAGAGACGAGCTTGGGATGCGGCCGCTCTGTTATGGACAGAAAGAAGACGGAACCTATATCATCGCCTCGGAAACCTGCGCCCTGGACTCCGTCAGCGCAAAATACATCAGAGACATCGAACCGGGTGAAATCGTCATCTTCGAAAAAGACGGCGTCAGATCCATCAGAGACCACTGCAACAAGCAGCCGGAGAAGCTCTGCATTTTCGAGTATATCTATTTTGCAAGACCGGATTCCGTCATAGAAGGAAAGAGCGTTCATGAGGCCAGACTGAAGGCCGGCGCCTGCCTCGCCATGGAGCATCCTGTGCAGGCGGACGTGGTCATCGGCGTACCGGATTCGGGACTTGACGCGGCGATTGGCTATTCCAGGCAGTCGGGCATCCCATATGGCATCGGATTCATCAAAAATAAATACATCGGCAGAACCTTTATCGCGCCGGGCCAGAAGGTCAGAGAGGACAAGGTCCGTATCAAGCTCAACGTGGTGGCTGACACCGTCAGGGGAAAGAGAGTGGTTCTCGTGGACGACTCCATCGTCAGGGGAACCACCTGCGCCAGAATCGTAAGGCTTCTGAGAGAAGCGGGCGCGACGGAAGTCCACATGCGTTCCTCTGCACCTCCATTTATCAACCCTTGTTATTATGGAACAGATATTGACTCCAAGGAGAACCTGATCGCCTGCAAGCATACGATTCCTGAAATAGAGAAGATCATCGGCGTAGAGAGCCTGGGTTATCTGGACGTAAACCACTTGAATATGCTCATCGGCAAAGCGCCGGGAGAGGGCTACTGCCACGCGTGCTTCAGCGGAGAGTATCCGACAGAGGAGCCAAGCAGTTCCATCAAGAACAAGTTCGAGAAGAAGATCAGTGAAAAAGAGGAGAAATAGTCATGGAAAAGAGTTTCAGCGAAAGCTACAAGGCGGCAGGCGTAGATATCACGGCGGGATATAAGGCCGTCGAACTGATGAAAGAGCACGTGGCAAAGACCATGATGTTCGGAAATGTTCCCAGCGATATCGGCGGCTTTGGCGGCCTGTTCGAGCTGGATATCAAAAATATCAAAGAACCGGTCCTGGTCAGCGGCACGGACGGCGTGGGAACCAAGCTGAAGATGGCTTTCCTTATGGACAAGCACGATACCGTGGGCATCGACTGTGTGGCCATGTGCGTCAACGACATCGTCTGCTGCGGCGCCAGGCCCCTGCTCTTCCTGGACTACGTGGCCGTGG